>CBDUAB010000100.1:0-8001 GCA_965365045.1 uncultured Planctomycetales bacterium | reverse complement strand
TTTGGACGACTCTCACCAACTCAGCGAGACTAATTGCTGGGCAAGTCCATTTGGCCACTTTTTTTCAAAGCCTCTCCTCGAGATGCAATCCGTCACAGGGGCCGGGACGCCGACCATCGAGCGAGACGGAGAAGCTTACGCGGCCTTACGGCCCTCGTGGCGGGCCAATCGCCGTTTCCGACGTGTGTCCTTCCAACGCCGATGCAACCACCAGTATTGCTCCGGCGCTTTGCGAATCATCTCTTCACACACATCACTATACCATTGAGTGATGGTGTGAATGTCTGCGTCTTTCCATTGTGGGTCTCGTGGGTCGAACAACCCGTTGACGTCCATGATGAATCGCATCGGTTTCCTGCCGGCGCGACGCACACTGCCCAGCACGATCGGTACACGCGCTGTCAGCGCAAACAGCGCGATCGACTTGTGGTAGGACGCTGGGCGATTGAAAAAATCAACCCAACAACCTTTGGGACCGCCGTACTGATCGGCCAGGACGGCGACGATATTGCCTTCTTGGAGGAACTTGACGACGTCCGAGGAAATGCCGAGCTTGGGTAGCATTCGCTGTCCAACGCTCTCGCGAATTCGAATGAAGTAACGGTCCAAGAACGGATTGTCCATGGGGCGGGCGATCGTGTAACGAGGCGGGTACCCGAGCCGCCCAAACATGCCGCCGATCTCAAAGTTGCCGAAATGACAAGCCAGAAAGATCGCGCCGCGCCCGTCCGCCAACATTTCGTCCAGACGACGATCATCGTCGTCTGAAAACTCAATGTAATCACGCCAGGTGTCTGGTTGCAGAACTCTCACCGCCTTGATTGTCTCGCATTGCATGAGAAAAAAATGACGCCACATACCGCGCGCCGTCTGGCGGCGCTTCCGCGCGGTCCATTCAGGAAAGGCATGGTGCAGGTTGTCGTCCACGACGTGGCGGCGAATTCCCAGCAGATCACAGCAAAACCACGCTGCCAAGTTGCATATCGCCTCACACGCCGGTAACGGCAGCAAGTCGACAATGCGCAAAACTAACCGCGCAACGGCATACGTTAGCCAATGCCTGATCAGTCTCAGACGCATCGTAAAACGCGAGGAATGTCGGGTAGTTTTTTTTCGGGATTTGGCAGGATTTATAATGGTGTTCGATTCCCTGCTGAGAACGGATGCCGATTGTCTAAGCGGCTTGGCGCCGGGCGGCGGAATTCGCTGGCAATCGTTCCAGGATTTCAGCCGCCAGTACAGTATCGTTTGGCGGTTGGAGCAAACTCAAATGCGTTCCGGGTACCCACACATGTTCCACTTCATCCACGACTTGCTTCCACTCGCGATCGGGATCGTACCGCGCGTGGGCCAGTCTTTGCCGACCTTGAAACAGCACGACCTTACCGGTAAACCAACGCGGCCGAAATTCCGAAGTTGCCAACGTGTTGGCACAAAACACGTCATATGTCCAGCGGATTTTCTCTTCGCTCGCATTGTGGGGAATGATGTTTGCCGCGCGGCCGCTTTCTGCAAATAATGGAAAACACTTGTCTCTATCGATCGCCGAGTATTGTATGAACGCGGATTTGTAGCCGGGGAGAATGACGCGCAGCAAGGCAAACGAGTAAACGACTCCTGAGTCGATGATGGCCAGTAAGTCGACCTTTTCGCCATCGCTTTGCAACTGGCAGGCAATTTCGAAGGCGACAAGTCCCCCGAATGACCAACCAGCCAGCGCATAGGGTCCGGTCGGTTGCTGTTGTCGAATCGCGCTGAGGTAACTTGTAGCCATGCTTGTTACGCTTGTCAGCGGCGGTTCAACACCATCGCACCCCTTGGCCATCAAACCGTAACACGGATGTTGAGGCCCCAGGGCCCGCGACAAATCGTGATAGCACCAGACATCGCCTCCACCCGGATGGATGCAGAACAATGGCGTTGTATTGCCCTTTGTTTGAATGGGTACGAGTGGACTCCACGATCGAACGTTGTCATCCATCAAGTGTGACGCCAATCCTTTGATGGTCGGTGCCGCAAAAAACTCAGACGGCGATACGCGTCGGCCAAAGCAGTCTTCGATGCGCATCATCAAGTCGATGGCCCGTACGGAATCCCCACCGATTTCAAAGAAGTTCTCATCAACACCCACGGGACGCACAAAGATGTCCCGCCAGAGCTTTGCCAATCGGTTTTCAACGGAACTTCGTTCGACGGATAATAACTGTGACATATCGTTTGCTCGCATCACGGCATTGAAGCTTAGGGATCCCGAGGAAATAGCACGACGCGCAAGCTAGTGAGGTCGATACAACTTAGCCCTCACTAGCTAGCGCGCCATACGGTCCACGATCTAAAGTTTGGCCAGGTGCTAGGGCAGCAGCTCACGAATGATCTTGCCGCTAGCCGTTTTGGGCAGCGCATCGACCATCGTAATGACCGTTGGTCGCTTGTAATAAAGTAATTCTTCTTCACAGCGGCGAACGATCGACGCGACTTCCACGCTGCCATCGGCCACGATCGCGGCCTTCACAACTTGGGAGCCCGACGGATGCGAACCACCGTACACTTTCGCTTCGGCAACACCCACAGTGGCAGCTACCACCGCTTCCACCTCGCTGGGAACGACTTTCATTCCATATACGTTAATCAAATCGGTCTGCCGGCCACGCAAGTGAATCGCACCGCCGGAGTCCACGTATGCCAAATCGCCCGTGTCGAGCCAATCATCGACCATGGGCGAAGTGTCGAGTTGCGTGCCGTCGAGATATCCAGCCATCATGGACGATGAACGCACGAACAGTCGTCCCAATTCGTCGTTGTCCGCACCATCTTCCGCCGGGCGAACGTCGACATCCACGCCACGCATCGCAGGGCCGACACAACCACCGATTTCGCCGTGGTCGTCACCACCCACCGAGATCCCACCTGTTTCCGTTGTGCCATAGAGTGGGCGGACGGCAATACCGGTCCGCTGGCGAAACTCCGTGGCTGTTCGCCCTCGCAACGGAGCACCCGCGCTAAAAACCGCACGCGCCGTGATACCCAAGTCAGTCACGGATTCCATCATCAACATGTCCAGCATGGCCGGAACTGCGGGAAAGATCGTCGTGCCGTGTTCGGCAAAAGCACGTCGGACCGTGGCCGGGTTGAACATTCGTAGCGTGGCGACACTTGCCCCGCTGACTAACGGCACAATCACACCCATCCCGTAGGCATAAGCGTGACTTTGCGGCGTGGCGGCGAGGATGACATCGTCACGGTCGATGCCGATCGTCTCGATGTAGTGTTCGGCTTCGGCGACCGCCGCGGCTCCCGGTCGTAAAGCAACCTTGGGAAGGCCTGTCGTGCCGGAAGTTGGGTGCAACGGGACGCCAGCTAGAGTTGGGCCGCTGTCTCGGACCGCTGCCGTGCCCGACAATGTGGCCCATGTCACGGACTCCCAATCAACTTCTACCGATTGAATTTTGTTGGCGATGCCTTCGAGTGTCGTCGGCTGGCAAGAGTCGCAGACGATGAATTGCGCGCCGAATCGCTCAGCGGTTCGCCTCAGCTCGCCGGCAGGTGTTTTCGCGTGCATCAACAGCGGCGATCCACCACATTCGAGGACGGCCAAGAGGGCCGTTACGAACGTCGGCCCATTACTAACCGCAAGCAATATGCGATCGCTGTCTGACAAGCCTTGTGATGCGAAAGCGCGAGCCAGTTCCTGTTTCGCTCGCCGAAATCGATCGGATTCCACAACAATGCCCTGCTCCATGTCAATCATGGTGCCGCGGTAGCGCTCAGCAACAGCGAGGAGCGGCTCAGGACTCAGCTTGGCAGCTAGTGCATCGTGCATGTTCGGCAATCGCTAACGACAGTTTTCCTTATCCTGCCTTGGCCCGACGCGTGCGCGCTGCCAGGCAGAATTCAACAGCCTCTCCAAATCGATCGAGTACAATCCCAATGTCACTCGAGGCATGGGCCGTCGACAGGAACATTGGTTCGAATTGATTTGGATGAAAATAAACTCCCCGACGCTGCAGGAAATGTTGCAATTGGATGTAACGATCGAAATCACAGTGCCGTCGTACATCACGATACTCGTGAAGTGCTTCGACGGCATCTGTTGTTAGGAATGTGGAAATCATTGGTCCCACATTCTGTACAACATGATCCACGCCCGCCTGCGCTAGAATGTCGCGCATTCCGTTGGCCAACTGATTCCCAATCGTACTTAGGTGATCAAAAACCTGGGCACCTTGGGTGATCATCTTGTCAAGGACGGCGTCGGCAGCGGCCATCACAGTCGCATTGCTGGAGTAGACGCCTCCGTGAAACAGCGTGCCGTCAGCAATGACCTGCATGATATCCTTCGATCCACCAAAACAGGCTATCGGATATCCACCACCCAGCGCCTTTGAGACGATCGTAATATCGGCGCGAACTCCGAAGCGTTCTTGCGCGCCGCCTGCCGCGATCCGAAGTCCAGTGATGACTTCGTCAAAGATCAAAAGTGCACCGTGTTGGTTCAGCAGATCTCGCACGCCATCTAGATATCCCGGCTTAGGTGGAATAACTCCCGCGTTACCCATTACCGGTTCCATGATGCAACCAGCAAAGCCGCCAGGATCACTCGCCAAACATCGTGCAAGCGCGTCTAAGTTATTCCACCGGACGACTATCACGTTGTGCGGAGCGCCACTCATTCCCAGCGTACCAGGCATGGCCGGTCCGAAATCTCCCTGCGGCAATTCTTCCAACGATGCGTGGTAGCGGTGAAAAACGGCGTCACTCCAGCCGTGATAGTGGCCTTCAAAGACAATGATTTTGTCGCGCCCGGTGACCGTTCGGGCGAGTCGTATCGACGACGCAATCGCCTCCGTGCCACTGTTGGCAAATCGCATGGATTCAATGCTCGGAAACAGCTTCTTAATCTTTTCCGCAACACACATGCTGATCTCAGTCGGAAACCCGAGTTGGCTTCCGCGCTGCGAGATTTGCTCTGAAACTCGCGAGACAATCTCATCTGGGCAGTGACCAAAAATGAGTGGTCCGTAAGCCATGTTGAGGTCGATATACTCGCGATCGTCGGCATCCCAAACACGTGCCCCTTTGCCTCGGTCCGCCACGAATGGAATGTGATACGGCAATACGCGCATCGTGCTGCTGTCGCCACCAGCGAGGGATTGGCAGCCACGGCGCAATAAACGTTCGTTGTTGGATGTCTCGCTTATCGAGTTGGCAAGTTGAGAATTGGCTCGGCCTGCTTCTACAGTCGCCATGACACTTCCTCCTGTTGCGAATGCAGCGCCGGCGCTACACCAAACAAGGGAACGCAGACGTGGTGACTTACTCGTATGTTGAGACGCTTCCGTGCGACGCCGACCAATCACACCCGCCGAATGAAAAGATGCTAGCGAAGTGTGGATCGTGGTATCGACGAGCCGATGAACAGGGTGTCCGTTCGACGCACGCCGGCATGGAAATCTCGTGGGCGGGACGTTACAGAATTGCAATCTTGTGGGTCAAGCCCATTCATGCAAACCCGAGTTCGCGATTTCAATTGGAGTAACGCACAACCCATAAATGCCTGCGGATTAAGTGCGCGTACGAAGCTCAACGAGCTATGCCTTATGAAAATAGATCACACACCCATTCTTGGCCGACCATTCGAGACTCAAACCTCTGCCAGCACGGCGAACAGTTGTGTCTGTTGGTTCGATCAACTCGGCCTTTCCCTGGACAAACTTGAGACCATGCCCGATGCGGAGGAACAATCGGAAAAGTTAGAAAAACCAAAACCTGCGTCCCGGGAGCTAACGATAAGCCCAGAGTCTGGGCGACAGCCACTTTTCCGCAGAAGCGTGCTATCTACACTAGCCGCCTCAAATAAAATAGATAGTTAGGGTTGTTTGCATAATATAAGAAATTCATGCCGTCTACTGCCGTTCAATCCATTGGTCACCTACGAGGCACGTTACATGAGCTTTCATCGAGACTCATCATCACCAGCGACGACCACCGAAGCCGACGTGCTCATCCTCGGGGGCAGTATTGCCGCGCTTATGGCTGGCAGCTATCTCAAGTCGCAGATGCCAGATTTGGACGTGATCGCGTTGGGTCCAAGCCCCGCTGAGGAGAAACGACCTGTTGTGGGGGAATCTCTGGTTGAGCCAGCGACATTTTTCTTTCGAGGCATCGGGCTCGGTGACGTTCTCAACCGTGATCACGCCGTCAAAAACGGCCTGTCGTTCTACTACAAGTTAGATCCTGATAATCCCGCGGACCGCAGCTATTCAGTTCATTCTCCGGAGCGGATGTACTGTCTTGCCCGCCATCTACAGCGTCCACGTTTCGATCATCAATTGCGCGAACACGCTTTGGAGTTGGGCGTGCGCATTCTGAATGGTAAAGCGGAAGACATGTCCGCGGGAAGAAACGGGGAATTGCACCGAGTGCAAGCGAATGTGGCTCACAAAAATGTCACCATAAAAAGCCGCTGGATCATCGACGCCACGGGCCGACAGCGCTGGTTGGGCCGGCGCGTCAGCACGTACACGCGGCCTACGACGGGACAACGTAGCGTCTTTTGGTTTCGTGTGGCGGACTTCGAGCCGTTTGAGAAAAACATAAACGCAACAATGCGTCGCCCGTTGCCTTATGATCGATACTTCACGACGCACCATTTCATGGGGCACGGCAACTGGGTTTGGTGTATACCGCTGCAGTCCCAGCAGTATCAACGCCTGCTTTCGGTCGGTATCGTGTACCGACCAGATCTGTTTCCGCATCCAATGCGGAATATGGAGCATTTCCTCGAATGTATGGACAACGAGCACCCAGCGATTGCCGACATGGTGCGCAGCGGCACTGTGTTGGACACGCAATCGTATGGTAACTATCTCTATTGGGCTGATCGTGTTTACTCACCCGACGGTTGGTTCTTGATTGGCGATGCTGCCCGTGCCGTCGATCCACTTTATAGCTCTGGTTTGAGTATGACGGCGATCCAAATTGAGCAGATCGGTAAGATCATCTCGTGTCAACAAAACCAGGGAATCTCCGCGGACGATATTAGGGCGCTCGAGAGAATCTGGATGGCGATTGCCACACGACGGCAGGAAGACATTACGAACCAGTATGAGAGCATGCACGTGTCGTTCCAAGCGTGCATGCGCAGATATTGGAATATCACCGTTTGGTTTAACGGAGTTCTACCGCTCTGGTGGAACGGGATGCTGTCCAATCTGGAATTTGCCAGAACGTTTGGCAAGGTCTTCGAAGAAGGACGACCTGCCTGGGCCGCCGCGCGCCGCCTGTTCAAGAATGTCTCAAATCACCTTGGCCCAGAGCTGACACAAGCGGACTTTGATCGGGCACCGGACTTCGATTGGCTGCTGAACTTGCGCTATGACTGTCCACCCGACGAAGTTCCAGATCACTTTGGACGGCTCTTCTTCAAACTCGCAACGATCCGTTGGACTTTGGCCAAGATGACCGGTTATCGCTATTTGCTCGGGCAACTTCCGTTCATCGGTCTGGAGTTGGCGTTGTCGCGGCTCATGCCACTGTGGATGCGATGGGCACTACCGAGCGTTTTCCCGAGAAAAACAACCAAACAATCCTTTGCGAGCGAGGACTTAGACTTCGCACACGGAGATGGCGACCGCGCGCATGTGGCGGATGTCATGGCAATCAAGCGGCATGAGAATCGTCAAGCGGCCGCGTGATTTGATGGCACGAAAAGGCTCAGGTTCGTGAATTACGCAGCTTTCGAATACTACATTTCAGCGTCGCTGTTGATCTGCGCCATGTTTGGCATGGGTGCGACGCTACGTCCGCCGGACTTTGTCTGCGTGGCCCGCGCGCCACAGGCGGTACTGCTGATCTTTGTTATGCAGGTACTGATTACGCCATTCTTGGCGATCGCTTTGGCAACGGGGCTCTCGGTTCCGCAGGGAATAGCCGTAGGCATGCTACTAACCGCGGCGCTGCCTGGCGGACTGTTTTCCAACTTACTGACGTACATCGGTCGTG
>CBDUAB010000099.1:0-8015 GCA_965365045.1 uncultured Planctomycetales bacterium | reverse complement strand
ATGTTGCTGATGATAGGTGTCGATTACAAAGCGAATAGGCGTTGGTGGTTGAGTGGCAAACGCGTCTTTGATTTCGGCGAACGAAAGATGATGCGCGTCAAAAGCAAGCAAGCTGGAACTGCACCAGGGCAGAGCCCACACTCCGCGCTGATCTTGCGGGTCGTCTCGGGTACGAACTTCGGAAACAGCCACGGTTTTGGAGAGGCCGTCAACCACGTCGACAATGCGCATTCCGCGTCGAAACGCTCCATCCTTCTCCTGGTAGGCAGCCAGGGCACCGGGAATGATCTGTTGTAAGTCGATGTGATACGGCGTGACGTACGCGGCGTAGTTTCCTTTGGCGAAGCGCTTTTTGCCCGTCAGGTCCGAGTTGTATAGGCGTTGCTCCGCGGCATCGCTGGGACACAAAAGCGCACTGATCGACTGCTCCTGCGGGTCTCCTTCTTGCTGCAATATGTGCCGCGTTAGATCGAATTGCCGATAGAGGTTGCCTTCTTCCAAATAAGGCAGGACGAGAACGATCCAGCTATAGACCTTTCCTGTACGCGGGTCGAATGTGCCAAATGCGTGATTCGGTTCGTTGCGAACGTTCACCAAGCCGCCCGGTGGCAAATGGTTGTTCGTGGATTCGTAGTTCGCAATCGCATAGCCAAGCTGTTTCAAATTGTTGACACACGCGATGCGCCTCGCCGCTTCACGCGCCGATTGAACGGCCGGCAGTAGCATTGAAATGAGTATGGCGATGATCGCAATGACCACCAGCAGCTCGACAAGCGTAAAGCCGGCTGCAATCCGCTGCCGGCGATGATGAATCAATCGTTTCACAATTAGGTCACTCGAAAGGTCTTGTTAATCGGTACGCCCGCCAAGCCCATACGCCCCGTCAAGTCAGTACAGGTAAAGCATTCCGATCAGCCCCAGAACATTATCATACTATCTTTGTCCGATCGAGAAACATGTTTGCTGTTTCACCAACTGCCGTGCTTGATTATCCAGATTGTGACACTTAGTATTCGGACCGCGAAAACTCGCCGTAATTGCCTATCATGCGCGATCGGCCGGAAAAGACATCACGTCCTTCAGCGACTGGAATCCTCCCGCCAACATGACCAAGCGATCAAAGCCGAGAGCGACGCCCGCACACGCTGGCAATCCGTGCTGCATGGCGTCCAGCAAACGGTTGTCCGATGGCAAACGCGCCTTGCGGTCGCGTTGACGTAATTCGTTGGTCACCGCGATTCGCTTTCTGAGTTCTCCCGCGTCGAGCAGTTCGTGGTAGCCATTGGCCAATTCGACGCCCTGATAGAACAATTCAAATCGTTCGGCGACGGGTGGCGATTCGTCGTCGCGGATGCGGGCTAACCCGGACTGGCTGGCTGGGTAGTCGTAGATAATCATTGGCTGGCCGTGGCTGAGGCGGGGTTGAACATGTTCGACGAAAACCCATTCCAGGCAACCATCGAAGTCCAATTCGGGCAATTTCCCGTCTTCGGCCGCAATTCGCTTCCGCAGTGACTGCTGGTTTTCATGCGATGGATCAAAGCCCGCGTAGGTTTGAAACGCCTCGCGATACGTCAGCCGGCGGGCGGGTCCACAATCACAGAGATAATTCATTAGATCGCTGAGAAGGTTGATGGCGGCTCGCATGTCGTCGCCACGGCGATACCACTCGGCGATGGTGAATTCGATGTTGTGTAACGGTCCGCATTCAGCCGCGCGAAACGCTTGGGTGACTTGAAAAATCGCTTCCGCGCCGGCCACCAGCAAGCGCTTCATGTGAAATTCAGGCGATGTTTGCAGATACCAGGTCGGTCCGTTGTGCGGCTGCCGAGGGTCGTCATAGCGCACGACGGTGAACGGATCAAGGTGTCGGTCTACCACCGTATCCCGCGAGAGCAGCGGCGTGGTGACTTCCAAGAAATCACGTGATTCAAAAAAAGCACGCAGCCTACACAGCAACTCGGCACGCCGACGCAAGCTGGGCATCGTGGCCGCGGGCAAGAAGTCGTCGCTGTGTGGCTCGCATTCGTTCACTGTGTGGGTCTAAGTCTTAACCCGTTCGACGTAGGCACCGGTCCGCGTGTCTATTTTGATGATGTTCCCGATTCCAATGAACGCAGGTGCCTGGAATTCCGCGTCGGTTTCGACTTTCACGGGTTTGGTAACGTTCGTTGCTGTATTTCCTTTGACGCTCGGCTCGCAGTACTCGACTTTCAACTCAACGTGATTCGGCGGTGTTAGCGTCAGCGGGTTGCCATTATAAAGTACAAGCGAGCAAACCAGGCTTTCTTTGAGGTATTTCCAATTGTCGCTAACTTGCTCGGCACTCAATTCGTATTGCTCGTAAGTACTGTTGTCCATGAATACAAACGTATCGCCTTGCCGGTAAAGATATTGCACCTCTATTTCTTCAAGGTCAGCCGATTCCAAGGACTCACCACCCTTGTAAGTTCGATCGAGAACCGTGTTGCGGACTAAGTTGCGTAACTTGCATTTGTAAAAGGCGTTTCCCTTTCCCGGTTTCACGAAATTACATTCGATCATCAGGTAGGGGTCACCATCGATCTGAACTTTGAGTCCTTTGCGAAAGTCGCTGGTGTTGTATATCGCCACGAGTGGTATCCTGTTTGCACCAAGTTGTTCAATGTGAGTCTGTTCGAAATTGACCGCTAGTTCAAACAGAAGAATCAGCAATCATGCGTATTGTATCGCCATCGGACTGTTCTGTCCCTAGCAAAGTGGCTGCGGAAACGCCCAGTTGGCAGGCGTCCATGCGCGCCGCCATTCGCGATCCGGTCGAACTTTGCCAGCGTCTCGGGCTGTCCGCCGCAGTCGCTCAGCGTGGCCACAAAGCGGCGGCGGAATTTCCCGTTTTCGTTCCGCGAGAATTCTTGGCGCGCATGCGCTGGGGAGACGAAACGGATCCGCTATTACGGCAAGTTTTGCCTCTCTTTGACGAGACCAAAACCACAGCCGGATATCAACACGATCCGGTCGGCGACCATGCCGCTACTTTGCAGCCAGGTCTGGTCAAGAAATACCGCGGACGCGTTCTGTTGATTGTCACGGGAACGTGTGCCGTACATTGCCGATACTGTTTTCGTCGGCATTATCCTTATGAGGAAGCTCCTCAGTCCCTTACGGACTGGCAATCCGCGCTGGATGCAATCGGCGAGGATGAACAGATATCCGAAGTACTGCTGAGCGGTGGGGATCCGCTAACCGTCGGGGACGTGCGGCTGGCCGAATTGGCCATGCGGATTGCGGACATTCCTCATGTTCGTCGCCTTCGGATTCATACAAGATTGCCGATAATGATCCCGCAACGGGTGAATGATGAGTTGCTTGGTTGGTTGACGGAAACCCGGCTCACTGCGATTGTCGTGGTTCATGCCAATCACGCCCGTGAGCTTGACGAAGCTGTCGTGACAGCTCTCGCACGCCTCGTCGACGCCGGAATTCCCGTGCTCAATCAGGCCGTGCTGATGCGGGGTATAAACGATAGCGTTGACGCACTCGCCAAGCTCAGCGAGCACTTGCTTGATGCTCGCGTCATGCCGTATTACCTACACCAATTGGATCGAGTGCAGGGTGCCGCTCACTTTGAGGTACCGGTCAACGAAGGCAAGCGAATCGTTGAACAGTTGCGTGATCGGCTGCCAGGCTACGCCGTGCCCAGATATGTCCGGGAAGTGCCAGGTGAGCTGAGCAAACTGCCCATCGGTTAGCCGGACCATTTCGACGCTGATTATCACCAACCAAGAGTCGAGTGTGTTTCGGCGGCTAATCTTTTTCAGATAGCGATCAGATGCAATCCACGGCCCCCGCGGGAGCGCCTTGGCGTCATTTTGTTGGCTGTTGGTTCCATCATTGGCTGCGTAATCTGCGTCCGCTAGCACTTAGTGCGATGACGACGGAAACTAGCCCCGCGAGTCCAAAACCGACGGAGACCAACATGATGTTCCGGTAATGTGCATCAAGCTCACGGTGAACCAAGTAAATCGGGCGCCCGCGGCGGACGAGCGGAGACTTTTCGACTTTGGTCCAAATGTCCCAAGCTTCGAGCAGTCCCACCTGCGAAAGATCACGGTGTAACCGTGTCAATGCGGCCATCGAGGGCTTGTCGAGGTTCAGCTTCCGGCGTTCGAAATGGCAATAGGAAATGACACCAATCGAAACTATGACGACGAGTACGCCGAGCGCAAACAGCCAACCTTGCGCGGGAGTCCAGCCTTTGGTGGCCAGACCATCGTGTACTTTAACTTCCCGCGCGTCAGCTGGCGGAAGTTCGCGAAGGCTGCGCAATGTAGGGACAATTAGATCGTTGCCGCACCGACGGCAGCGTACGGATTTGCCCGCTTGCTGAATTCGTACGGCCGTCGATTCGCCGCACTTACAGGAAAGCAGATACTTCGTCATCTTTTTCTTTGACTATTTTGATTCTATGGCGTGTGACCAGAAGAAAAGTAAAAAAACGTCTTCAATTATAATAATGCTTTACAAACCGAAAGACATTCCCGCTCCCGCCTTTGGAATGCTAACTATGGTTGCTGGTCGTAGCAAGCTTGTCAGGCGGTCAAAATTCAACCCCGGCGTGAAACTAATTTCTGGCGGCGCAAGCGCACTCAGCACTAGACCCTTGAAAGTACCGGATTAGAATTGTACTAGCTGGAAGACAAGTACGGCTTTCAGTCCAACCATTACCGACGCGCGTATTTGCCGACAGTTTTCGGAGGTGAGAAGCAGCCCTTCCGAATTGGTGGATGCATTAGTTGGCAGCATTCACTTTCTCACAGAAAATCGAGAGATACGCTGTCTTACGCGCGGCGCTACGATGCAATACAGTCCCGACAGGTTAAACAGAAAGTCTCATTGGGGCTCATCGCGATGGATCGTCAACCAAATCAGGGAGGTTAGAGAAACTTGGCTGGCTTTACGGCGGGCACTTCAGTCGCTGCGAGCGTAATCTTTTTACAAATCATCGGTCGACCCGGATTTGCGTTCAAGTAGTGGTAGAATTGCTTGGCTGTGTTACAGGCTGTCACAGGAGTGGGGGGGATTTTTTGCATTTCTTGTGCGCGGCACTTTCGATTTAACAGTGTTTTGCGTTCCGTGGGCGTGGCTGATCGCGTGAGCGACAAATGAGTCTCCGCAACACACGTACCAGCGTATAAAGCACAATACGGTTAAAGCACATTGGGGATTTAGGGTTTCGAGAAAAAGGGCATCTGACAGGAGCACGTGACTTGTACAACACAACTTTGCTCGAGGAGTTCGAGGACGACGCCACACGAACTCCAGATACGCAGGCAAAATTCGACGGACCAGATGCAGTTGCAACGATTCAAGACGTTGATGCTGACATCGACGACGACGCCTTGGACGAGGGAGACGCGGGTTCCAAGACTGAAGGGCTGTTAATCGAAGATAACGAATCGTGGTCAGACGATCCGGTTCGAATGTATTTAACGCAGATGGGTGAGATTCCTTTACTTACTCGACAGCAAGAGATTCATCTTGCCAAGCGTATTGAGGACACTCGCCAGGTGTTTCGTCGTCGGCTGCTTGAGTGTGATTACGTTTTTCGCACGGCTTACAAGATTTTGATGCGCGTGCACTCAGGTGAACTGCCATTTGACCGCACCGTGCAGGTTTCAGTAACCGATCGACTAGAAAAGGACCAGATTCTCGGTCGACTGCCGCACAATCTGCAAACAATTGATATCTTGCTCAAGCGAAATCGCCGCGACTATTTGGTTGCGGTGAGCAAGACCAAGAAAAAGGCCGAGCGACGTGCCGCCTGGCGGCGTCTAGGTCGTCGTCGCAAACGTGCCGTCAGTTTGCTCGAAGAGTTAGGTCTGCGAACACAACGTATTGAACCAATGATCATAACTTTGCAGGAGTTCAGTCAGCGAATTGATGAACTCAAGGCAAAGATCGACGCTCATAAGAAGGCTCGCAAGCCCCCGGCGGAGCGTCGCGAATGGTTGCTGGAATACCGTGGTATTCTGACGGCTTGCCAGGAGACACCGACTAGTCTGCGGAACGCCATCAAGCAACTGAGAAGCGTCTACGCCGACTACCAACAGGCAAAACGTGAGTTGTCCGAAGGCAACCTGCGTTTGGTCGTTTCCATTGCCAAAAAGTATCGTAATCGAGGCCTCAGTTTCCTGGACCTGATTCAGGAAGGAAACGCGGGCTTGATGCGGGCTGTCGACAAGTTCGAATACCGCCGCGGTTTCAAGTTCTGCACGTATGCCACATGGTGGATTCGACAAGCCATCACGCGTGCCGTCGCGGACCAAAGCCGGACGATTCGTATTCCAGTGCACATGGTTGAGACCATGTCGCGCGTGCGCAACGTTGCTCGCCAACTCTTGCAGGAATTCGGCCGTGAACCGACGATGGAAGAAACCGCACGCCGTGCCAAGACGACTGTCGATGAAGCCCGCCGCGTGTTGGCAATGAGCCGCTATCCGATCAGTCTCGATCGACCCGTTGGCAACAGCGAAGACAGCCAATTTGGTGATCTACTGCCCGATTCGGGTGCTGAGAGTCCGTCGATTGGTGCTTCGCAAGAAATGTTACGACATCGTATCAATCGTGTACTCAAGACGTTGAGTTACCGTGAACGCGAGATTATCAAGCTCCGTTACGGACTCGGCGACGGTTATAGCTATACGCTCGAAGAAGTCGGTCACATTTTCAAAGTTACGCGCGAGCGAATTCGCCAGATCGAGGCTAAGGCAGTTCGCAAGCTTCAACAGCCCAGTCGCAGCCAAGAACTCGTAGGTTTCTTGGATTAACGACGATTCAATCAATAACATCAAAACGCCGGGCAATCGTTGCTCGGCTTTTTTTTCGCCCCGTTGCGCAACGCCGTGAGGTGTCTGGACAAACACATGACCACTTGATACGGTGGTGCAAACGTTGTGTTGGTGGTCAGCTCGGCCTGCTTAGCCGGCTGACAAAAGGGAACTCGGTGCAATTCCGGGACGGCCCCGCCGCTGTAACCAAGCGATAACGCGGTTTTTCTTGATTTAATGCCATTGTCGATGGGCGACCAACGGTTGCGATTGACGAGAAGGCGAAACCGGCGTGCTTGGAAGTCAGAAAACCTGCCAGCATAGGACGAGTAGTTGTTCGCGAGGGACGGGCGCTACGTCGATCTTTAGTCTTTGGAAGCGCTACTGAATTCGTTTCCCGCGACCGTTCGACTCCGTATAAATCGAATTCGCCGGGAAACGAACGACAACGCTTGTCGAGCTATGTTGTGCTGTTTTGGATACCGCCGAACCGTCAATCGCCGCTACGGCTTTTCACTGGTCGAGCTATTAGTGGTGTTGGCAATTATTGGCTTGTTGATCGGGCTATTGCTGCCCGCCGTTCAAGCGGCACGCGAATCGGCGCGGACGATTCAATGCCGAAATAACCTGCGTCAGATCGGCATTGCTCTAAACGTCCATCATACGGAGCAGCGCGCATTCCCGCCGGGTGGAATTGAGTGGCGACCTCCCGGAAACACATCCCAGCGGCAACTTGCTTGGTCCGCTTTCTTACTGCCTTATTTGGAAGAAACGAACCTTTACGAATCGCTCGATTTGACGACTCCATTTGATAGTTCAGAAAACGCTCCAGCGGCAGCACATGTCCTGCCCGTCTATGTTTGTCCGTCGAGTCAGCGAGGAGCAAACCTGGTCGATGGCCGCGGACCGTGTGATTATGGCGGAATTTACGGCGAGCGAATTACTTCGCGGAATCAGCCGCCCAAGGGAATCATGCTTTATGACAAGCGAATTTCCTTGGAGCAAGTGCGCGACGGGGCGTCGCGGACATTGATCGTCGCCGAGGACTCCCAGTTCGTCGACGGTCAATGGATCAACGGCCGTAACCTGTTTGATCAAGCGTATGCCATCAACCAAGCTCCCAAGTCGGAAAACGACATCCGTAGCGAGCACGGTGGCGGTGCAGATCGGAAGAGCGTCGTGTAGGGAAAGAGTGTAGATCTCGGTGGT
>CBDUAB010000098.1:0-8026 GCA_965365045.1 uncultured Planctomycetales bacterium | reverse complement strand
CTACGGTAGAAGCACTGCCTTGGCGATCGATCCAGAGTGCATCGTCTCAAATGCCTCGTGCCATTGATCTAGCTTCCAAACGCCGCCTATTATCGGATCGATGTCCAGCGCACCAGTGGCAAGCAAACGCAGTACACGCTCCCAAATCGGCCAGTTGTGACTAAAACTGCCCTGCAGCCGAACGTTTTTTTGAACCAGTGGATCGAGCGAACAATTCACTGGTTGTTGGCCCCAGCCGACCTTGGAAATCCAACCCGCGGGACGTACCAACTTCATTGCCAGCTCAAGTGTGGCGGAAACGCCTGCCGCGTCGATGACGCCATCCACGCCCAAACCGTCGACTTCTTGTGCCCAAGCTTCGGAATCGCCAACGATCGTCGTACAGCCGTAATGTTCGGCGATGAGAAAACGATCTTGGTCACGATCCAGTCCGACCACGGCCACTTCCGCGCCTTGTAAGCGAGCCATCGCCGCGGACAACAACCCGATCGGGCCCGGCCCCAAAACAATTACGCGGTCCCCTGGTTGAATGTCGGCGTTATTCACCGTGGCGTTGTAGGCGACACAACAGGGTTCGGTGAGGGCAGCCTTCTCCATCGCCAGGCCGTTTGGTACGCGATGCAAGCACCGTGATGGTACTCGCACGTACTTCGTCATGGCGCCATCGACGCCGTAACCGAATCCGAGACGTGTCGGATCCAGGTTATACAGCCCACGTCGCGAAAGGGGATTGTTTGCGTCGATGACGGCGGCGGTCTCGCTAACTGCCCGCTCGCCTTCTTTCCAGCCGCGCACTGCCGAGCCCATCTCGCATACCGTGCCGCCAAACTCGTGACCCAATGTCACGGGATAGTTGACGGTCCAACTATGGTCACCCGTCCATTGATGCAGATCGCTGCCGCAAACGCCGACGGCGGCAACTTCGAGTAGTACGTCGTCGCGACCGATCTCGGGGCGCGCGACATCTCGCAGCTCGACACTATGGGGTGTTTTGGCAAAATTGACAACGGCCAGTTGAGACACATTGCACTCCTACGGTTGTGATTTTTTCGCCAGTTTGTGGGTCCCACGAGCCGAGCGGGACCGGGGCGCCACGTTTTGTCACCGTTCAAGTCCCGCTCGGCTCGCGGGACCCACCAAAACGTTTCTTGGTTAATCTCCAACCGGAACGTCGCCGTAAGCGTGCACGGCATCACATATTTTCCTTAGCGAGCCTGCCAGATCGCCATCGGCTGTCTTGAACGAATCGGCATCGATTGTCAGCGGTGCCCCTAAGACAACGAGTGGCGCGCCGTATTCGGGCGTTCGCACGGCCTGCTCGATTGATAACCCACCGACTGCTTGCACAGGAACGCTGACAGCCTGCACGATTTCTCGCAACTGATCGAGGGGTGTGGGCGCCGTTTCTCCACGAGCAGCGATACCACGACGTTCATCATAGCCGATGTGGTGAATAACAAAGTCGCAGCCGAGATCTTCCAATCGCTTCGCGCCGGCCACCATGTCCGTACTGGCGAGGTTATCCCCCATGACTTTGATACCGTAATCGCGTCCCGCTTGAACGACACAATGAATGGTCTCTTCATGCGCCTGCGACATGACGACAACATGCGTTGCACCTGCTTTGGCCATCATTTCGGCTTCGAGATACCCACCATCCATCGTTTTGAGGTCTGCCACGATGGGAATGTCGGGGAATCTTTCGTGGAGCCGTTGGACGCTGTGTAAGCCGTGGGCCAAGATCAGCGGCGTGCCTGCCTCGAGCCAATCGATGCCGGCACTGAGCGCGAGTTGCGCAGTATCCAGCGCTTCATCGATATCGATGACGTCGAGTGAGATTTGGACGATCGTTTTCATGGATGCCTCGCGGGGCGACTATTCTAAGTTTTCGCCGAATGTAACGCCCGTGGTGCCCGCTGTCGAGTGAGGCCATTTAGCGTACGACTCGGCCGGAGCCTGAGCCTTGCATCAGCGATTCGACTTCGCTACGACTGGAAAAGTTGAAATCACCAGGGATGGAATGTGCCAAGCAAGAAGCTGCGGCCGCAAATCGGATCGCCGTTTCCGACGCGCTGAAGGCGGGGTTGAGCAAAGCGTAGATGAGTCCCGCTGCGAACGAATCACCCGCCCCTACTCGGTCCACAATACTCCGTATTTCATACGGCTGATACTGGCCGGCTTCGTCGACGGGCGCGAAGAACACTTCGTCGCTTTGGCTTACATAAAGCATGCCACCCCAATTGTTGTGCGATGCCGACAGGCTCTCGCGCAAAGTGATTGCAACCTGTGAAATGTTCGAGAATTGTGCCGTGACTTGGCGGGCTACGTCCGGGTATCGCTCGACATCGAGTTTACCGGCCTCGACATCGGTGTCAGCCGCGCGGATGCCGAGCACGTCACCGCAATCAGCTTCATTGGCAATTAACACGTCAACATATGGCAGAATCTCGCGCATCGTCTGTTCCGCCAAATCGCGCGCGGAAATCGAGTTGTTCCACCGCCATAGCTTGGAACGAAAGTTAAGATCGCAGGAGACGCGAACGCGCTGCTGTTGTGCTGAACGGACGGCAGCCAATGTACATTCCGCGGCAGCTCGTGATATGGCCGGTGTAATTCCGGTAACATGAAACCAAGTCGCGTCTTGCAAAATCGCCGACCAATCGTAATGTTCGGGCCCGGTCACACTAATCGTTGAACCAGATCGATCATAGATTACTTGGCTCGGGCGTTGATTGGCTCCAGTTTCAAGGAAGTATAGGCCGAGGCGTCCGCTGTCGTTGCGTACAACGTGACGGCTGCCGACGCCCAAGCTTTTCAGCGTCGAAACACACGCATCGGCTAATACATTGTTCGGCAGCGCCGTAACAAACTCGGTTTCAATCTCCGTGTCCATGGCCAACATGGATAGCGATGCGGCGACATTGGCCTCCGCGCCGGCAAACGTCACGTGCAAAGAACCAGGCAGCGCTTGCCGAAAACGGAGCACACCTGGTGGCGCGAGCCGCGCCATGATTTCTCCGAATGTAACCACTTTCATACAGAATCCCTTTGCCTTGCTTGTTGCACGATTTGCACCGCTTGTTGGGCGTTTTCGCTGATGGATGACCAGTCTTGTCGTTGGATCAGCTCGCGGGGAGCAAGCCACGAGCCGCCGACAGCCAGGATTGATGGTTCGGCAAGGTAAGTTCCGGCATTCGCGGCGTTCACGCCACCAAGCGGCACAAAGCGCAAACCTAGGTGAAGATAAGGCGCGGCGAGGCTTTTGAGGTATGGCACGCCGCCACTCGGTTCAGCGGGAAAAAACTTGAGTTCCCGACAACCGAGTTCGACGGCTATTTCGACGTCGGATGGCGTCACGATACCTGGTGCGAACGGTAGTCCAGCGTCCCGGGCGGCGCGAATCACGCGTGGGTTTGTGCCGGGCGCGACACCGAATGCCGCACCTGCCGCCGCGACTTGCTCGACTTGATCCGTCGTCAAGATCGTGCCGACGCCGGCCAACATTTCGGGGAATTCATCGCGTATCACCCGCAGTGCGTCCAGTGCCACGGGCGTTCGCAACGTGAGTTCCATCGCATCGATGCCTCCCGCCAGCAACGCACGTCCGACCGCCGTGGCATCGCGGAGATGGTCAATGACGAGCACGGCAACCACGCCACAACGCTCGATCCGCCCGAGAACATCGTGATTAAATTGAGAGTCCATTACTTCAGGTATTCGCACTATTTTGATTTTTAAACCGTCAGAAAAACATCTTATTTCATGACGCAAGCCTACGACTTAGGGCACCGTTGGGCAAGGCAGCCGAATGTTAACACGAAGAATCCCTTTTCCAGATTTGCGGTTCATTCGTTCCGAAGGTTATCATCGAAGCTACCGCGGCGCGCATCCAAATCGCGGTGGTAGTATGTGGACACGAAGAAAACCTCTTTTTACATCTCGCCCGTATCACATGGTTGGCCGTCGTTTGCATTGTGAGATGCTGGAAAAGCGGTGTCTATTGGCCGTTGAAGCCCTTCCGGCAGCTCAACCGTTGGAGCCGGTGGGATCGCTCCTCTATGGTTCATCCGTCGAAGCTGACATTCAGCAAACTGGTGAAGTCGATCTGTACACGGTCGAATTGCAGATCGGACAAATTGTGTCGCTCATCGCCGAGAGCGACGCGACGCTACAGCTTTCGCTTTTTCTTGTGGGGCCCGATGAACAGTTGATTGACAGTTCCATTGCGGACTCAGTTGGCCACAGCGTTTTTTTACAGATGCCGGCGATCCGTCAATCGGGTACGCACACAGTTGCCGTAAGCGGAGTGGGAGGAATGGGAGGCGATTACTCCCTGCAACTCATATTGAACGGCGGCGTCGATGAGGGATCGGACAACGAATCGCAAGAGACTGCGCAAGATCTGACTTCGACATTCATGGCGCTGGGCGGGGCCGCCGCGGATCGCGGCGCCGTGGTCGGCAGTTGGCCGACGGACAATCTGGGTTTGGTGGCCAGTGAAGGTTTTGAAAGTGGCGGTCTCGGTGCACGTTGGGCGACGAATTCGTCAACGGCGAATGGCCGCATCCAGGTCACAGCCCAATTCGGCGCGCGCGCCGGCTTTTTGGCGTTGTTCATGGACACCGACAACGCGGGCGAAGTCAATTTGAACGAAGCGGTTTGGACGGTCAACCTATCGCCCGCCAATCAATTCACCCTGGGATTCTCGCACCTAAGCCGTGACATCGTGCAACCTTTACCGGCCGATTTCGAAGGCAGCGCGGACGGAGATGGGGTGTCAATTAGCATCGACGGCGTCCATTGGTATACGGTCGTTGTGCCGCCACGAGAAAGCGCTGCTTGGCGTGATTACGAAGTCGACCTGACGGCTGCCGCGGAGGCCCACAACCTTGAATTGGGACCGGGCTTTCAAATCAAATTCCAGCAGTATGGCGACAGCGTGCCACCTTTCGATGGAAGTGGCTTTGATCAAATAACGATCACTCAGGAATTCACCGGGTATTCGGATTGGTACCGGTTCTCAATTGACGATGGTCAGTCGACGTCGCTCGTCCTTGCTGGCCGGGCCGCTGGAACGATCGAGCTTGATCTTTTCAATTCGGACGGCAACCATTTAGCCACTGGTGTAGCTGCCAACAATGCGGCACAAATCATTAACAATTATGTGGACCCCACCGACGACGGCCAGCCGAATGCGTATTTCGCGCGAGCGCGTGGATGGGGTGGCAACTACTCGTTGGTTGTCACACGGGATACCGACTTTGATGCCGAAGACAACGATGGTTTGTTTGACGAATCACAAGATATCAATGTTACCGGTCTCGTCGCCGGCGCGGTGGCTGCAAAAAGCGTCCTCGATGAACCCGTCACGTTTGCGGTGATCGGCGATTGGGGCTCGCGAAGCCCGTCGACTGATCTTGTTGCCGACATGATTACCGACACCAATTGGGATGTCGATTTTATTGTTACGACGGGTGACAATAATTATGGTTTGATTGACGAGACCGACGGAGATTGGGAAGCGATTGTGGGGGCGAGGTACGGCGACTATGTCTTGGGCCGAACCGACAATAAATACCCGCTGCAAACGAGTGAAGTACAGAGATTTTTTCCATCCGTGGGCAACCATGATGGTACGGCGAGTGGTTTTGGTCAGACCGGTGAGAGCGGTGGGATCATTCCCGGTTATGTGGACTACTTCGTCACGGATCCAGAAGTCGGCCCTCGTTTAGGTCCGGGGAATGGCTATCATGGTCAGGACCAAAGTTACTACGACGTGCGCTGGGGGCCTATTCATTTGTTTGCCGTCGATAGCGACCACGCGCGGGTGGACAGCGAATCTCTCGAGGCCCAGCAAACCTGGCTCGAAACGACAGCGCGCCAGTCGGATGCACTGTGGAAGTTTGCCTTCTTCCATCATTCTCCCTTTTCATCGAGCACCGTACACGGTAACAACGCACCGCTGCAGTGGGACTTCGCAGCCTGGGGCATTGACGCCGTCTTCGGCGGCCACGATCACACCTATGAGCGAATCGTGGGACCAGAGGACGGTCAGTTATATTTTGTCAGCGGTCTTGGAGGTCAGTTCAAGTATCCTCTTGGTTTCCCCATTCCGGGAAGCCAGATTGGTTACAACGAAGATTTCGGCGCAATGCGCGTCACCGTGAACGCGACGAACGTCGCGTTTGAGTTTCTGTCCGTGGACGATGGTGCCAATGGAGCACACGGCGGTCGCCTGATCGATCGCTACACGCTCCAAAAAGATGTCGATCCGGCCGACTATTACCGCTTTGCCGTCAGCGATGGTGACCTATTGTCCGTGACAGCACAGCCAACCGAGGCAATCGGATTGGCAAACGGCCTCGATGTATTGGTCGAGCTGTATGATTCTACTGGGGAGCTCGTCGCGTTGGATCGGG
Source organism: uncultured Planctomycetales bacterium (assembly GCA_965365045.1). Taxonomy (GTDB): domain Bacteria; phylum Planctomycetota; class Planctomycetia; order Pirellulales; family Pirellulaceae; genus CBDUAB01. Next base: position 1,607 of record CBDUAB010000098.1, on the reverse strand, counting down.
ATGGTTCCATCGAACATGTTGCCACGGTTAGCGGTACTTATTCGGCCCGCGTGGTAGCCGAAGCCAGCAGCGGAGAATACCTATTGTCCGTGTTTGGAAACACGGGTGAACGACCAGCTTTCGAAGTCGCCACACCGAGCCCAGCGAATGGTTTGTCGTTTAATGGTGAAGCGGGCGTGGAAGTGGAGTTCAGTCAGCAGGTGCTCGTATACACGATTGATGCCGACGATCTCAAATTTGATGGAATTTCCGCCGAGAGCGTCACCGTCGTTAACGGACGGGCGTTGCGTTTTGGCGTGCCGCCAGACTTGGCGGAAGGCTTTGTCACTATCACGATCGCGGACGGTGCCATGCTGGATCTGCAAGGTCGATCCGTCGCGTCGTTCAGTGCCGAAATAGCATTCGATCAAACGCGACCAATCGTTACGAACGTCCTCCGAAATGACGGTCGCGATTTGCCGGACCGAATTGATTCGCTCACATTTCAGTTTAGTGAGGATGTCTCGTCGGAGCATGACGTCGGCGATTTGAGGATCATCGACGTGGCAAACAACCTTAAGGTGGACACAGTCGGCGTTACGCTGGATGCAACGACGGGCCGGTTTGACGTTTCAAGCCTGATGCTGTCGGCCGGTGAGTACATCTTCGAGCTGATATCCCACGGAGTTCGCGACGAAGCAGGCAACATGCTGGACGGCAATGTAGATGACGACGTTGATAATTATAGGACGACGCAGTCGATCGGTTTGTCAGGCGACGCCAATGAAGATGGCGTCGTTGACGGTCAGGATTTCTCCGTTTGGTTCGCACATCGATTTACCGGTGACGACAACACTTGGGAACAGGCTGATTTTGATGACGACGGCGTGACCGATGGAGCTGATTTCAATATCTGGCTTGCGCATCGGTTTGTCATGGAGCAGGGCGTCATTGCGGCAGGGCAGGGCGCTAATGGTCGAGATAGAGGGGCGCCACGGGCACCGCTGCAAACGCTGCCTTTCAGTTCCGTGAGTTCTAAGAGCCTATCCAAAAACCGCGCTCGGCGAGAGTCTCCCGACCCCGCCGAAAGCACCGACCGAAGGTCTCCCGCGGCTTTGGGAGACCTTCGGTCGTGCGAGTGGCACGGTCGGGAGACCGGCCACAGCAGTTTTTGACAGTTACCGCCGATTGAGAGACACTTCATGGCAAGTCTAACCACTTCTGTTAACGGTCTTACAATGCCCAACCCCTTCATTATTGGTTCGGGCCCGCCCGGCACGAATGCCAATGTGATTTGCCGTGCCTTTGACGAAGGTTGGGGCGCCGTTATTTGTAAGACGATTAGCTTGGAAGCGGACAAAGTACAAAACGTCTATCCGCGCTACGCACGATTGCGCAGCGAAACGTCAGGCGAAATCTACGGTTGGGAGAACATCGAGCTAATCAGCGATCGCAGTTTTGCCACCTGGATTGATGAGTTCAAACAGATCAAGGACAAACATCCCGACGGCGTGCTGATCTGTTCGATCATGGAAGAATATCGTAAGGATGCCTGGGTCGAGATCGTCGAACGATGCCAAGAAGCTGGTGTCGACGCGCTGGAGCTGAATTTCTCCTGCCCTCATGGG
>CBDUAB010000097.1:0-8058 GCA_965365045.1 uncultured Planctomycetales bacterium | reverse complement strand
CGATAGAAGACACCAATAAATCAACATCGGAGGTGTCGACCAATCCATCATCGTTGAAATCCGGATCGACGTCAGGACCGGAACTGAGAAAGTCATCTTCCACTAGCGTTGCATCGCCGAGCAACTCGCCGTGATTGGCGAGCGTAGAATCGTCCATGATGGTTCTGGGCGAGAAGGCCGTTACGACTTCTTCGTCGAAATGATATAGCGCAAGGGTAAAATCATCTGAAACATAGGCCTCCGTGGGTAACGCAAACCCGTCGCGATCGTAGCGAATAATACTTGAAATGCGTACTTCGTCGACAAAGCCGTCATAACTACTATGTGTTTCATCACCTCGCGTTCGTCGACCGACCTTTAAGGTCTCAGCAGTATCCTTCGCTCCGTTTCCTTCGAGAGCACTCTCGGCTACCCATTCTCCGTTGAGATACATGTCGATCGTGTCAAAATCCCATGTCACGGCCAAATGTGTCCATTCATCCACGAGCACTTCAGCGCCACTATTATGCCATACCCAACCTTGATCGGCTGGTTGAATTGCCACATCAAACATTCCGTCAACGACCGCGAATTCGAAAGCATCTTCCTTGTTTATGACAATGTTTTCGCCGACGAGACTGGTCGGCTTTACCCAGGCTTCAAAAGTGAAGGGTACAATCCCTAGTACGAGGTCCATATCAGCATTGTCGGGAGCTTCAAAAAAACTTTCAGCTTCTCCGATCAGTTGCAAGACCCTATTTGCTGCCTGCGATTGCTGCTGGAACGCAAACACCATCAATAACAAGACGCACGTTAGCTTTTTCATCACGTCACCCCTGCTTTCCTAGGAAGGAATTACCCACGACAACGATGTGATGTCGCTATCCTAAGGGGCCCAGCGGACAATTACAATCATTTAAGATCGAATTTACCAACCGCGGCATTGTCGAACTCGGCCGGCTCCGAACTGGTCACAATTGTTATGGTGCAGGCGTCTCGCCTGCAATGAGCAGCCGAGACGGCCGCACCACAATTCACATTCAACCGAGATTTCAAGACCGACAGAGCACCGGAGACATTTCAATTTACCGTCGCTGTGGATGAACAACCCAATCCGCATCGTAGTCGTAAATCTGAGTCGGGGCGATGCGATGAGCGTCGGGAGCAGCCAATCGGAAAACATAGCCCAATGGCCCCGACTCGGGGTCACGGCGTCGGCCATTGAACCTAGTCTGTCCCCAACGCCTGCCCAATGCTACCATTTCGAAGTCGACAAACGCACCACGATCGAGATCGAATGTGGCTTGGCCGAGCGCGCGAGTCACGACGCCGTTGGCGGATTGCCACCAGCCCTTCGCGGCAACTCCCCTCGTCAAGCCGGATATCTTCAGCTGCACCGACGGTCCCGTTCGCTCGATGACTTCCGTCGTGATCTGGGAACCCTTAACTCCGTCGCGTGAAAACCTCGGCGTCTCGCCTTTTACGTTGTCAACAAAATGGAACCGCGCCAACCGGGCGACCAGCTCCTCAGGCAATTGATGGACTTCGCCCTGTTGCGGATCATCGCCCAACCAACGCCGAGCCTCTTCCTTGGAATACCAGACATAGTCTTGGTTCCATTTGACTTCGCAAGGCGCACTGGGATCGCACTTCTCCGGCAAGTCCCGCGAGATGACGTTCACGACCAGCCCATCGCTAGGAAAGCTGTCTTCCCAACGGTGCCGCGGCTTGATCGCACTTTCCACCGCGAGCCGCTGCTCGTCGGCAGGTAGTTTTTCCCAAGCCGCCAATCCATCGCGCATCATATCCAGAACGCGATCGGGGTTATTCGAATTAACCGAGGCTAGGAACTTGCCGCTAGGTGAACATACATAAATGCCCTGCCGAGTTGAACCGGTTCGCCCACCATAGTGACCATGGTTTGCCATGTCTTGAAAGAAAACGCACTCGGGATCGCTACGCCGTTGTAAGCGACTAACTTCATCCGTCGAGGGAATGAATTGCTCCGTCAGTTCGATTACGCGAGGATCTGACCATACGGACCGCCGGCCCGTGACTCCGTTGTTTCACGTGCAGCCCAACGGATGTCCATTCATAGTCCACAGCAATAACGGCTTTCCTGCCGCATCGGCCGCCAGAATCCCGTCCTTGAAAGTCGACAACCACGGAAGCTGTTCCCACGTCAGTTCACTAGAAACAGGTAGGATGTGATCGCGCCACACCTCGTAGTTCTCGTCGTTCAGATCAATGTCCGCTGCAACCGGCGGTAAATCGATGTCTCGGGCAAGCTCTTCCGGTGTCGTTCGTGCCGCTTCCCAATTCAGCGTCCGTAAAGTGCCGCGACGTTGGTATTGTGTCGTCCCTTTGATCGTGTCGGCGACCATCGTCCCGGTGTACGGCGTCGTGATTGTTTGTCCGTTCCACTCGCGAGTTATTTCAAAAAATATTTTCCCATCCTGGTAACTGGCGTTTTCGATTGCGGACTTTGAACCTTGATTGTTCAGCATCACGCCCGTCAACTTGTCACCTTCCAATTGCAACTTGAGAATGGACACCCTGCCGCGTCTCCCACCAAAAGACATCCGGACTTTCCAAGTCCCCGCGGGTCCCTCGGCCGCATCCGCCGAGCCCAGCAGCGCCGAGCCAAAGTTGCCGACGACCGCTAACACGATTGCCACCAAAGTACGTCGTCTCATGATCTGGCTCCCTCATTTCGATAAAACAAATGCACTCGTATCCGCTGCATTCTATAAAATTTCCACGCCACTTGGCAGTGGAAGCTGGGTACAACCCATGGTTGCAAAAGAGGACCGTACGATGGCCCTTTTGGTGGGTGATTCAGGCAGCGGTCGTCTGCGTTCGCTGCAAACCGCATCGCTGATTGTTTCCGTGCCGTTGTTCTTGATATTCGTCGTGATGGCGATTTCGCTCGTTAAAGCGGTCCGACAAGACGAGGCCGAAGGGCATCAAAAATAATTTAGGATAGAAGGCCGGAACAAGGTCGCGAAGGCTTGCCGGAACAGCGCAAACGCGGTTCTCCCTGTTCACACCGTGTTCGCTAAAAAACCGTAATGCAGCGACCGAAGTTCCGGCAGCGTCGGCGTTTGCTCGTTCCGGCCTACAAGTGTGTGAGAAATGCGGGCTAGAGTAATATCGGCAGTATTGAGACAACACCTGGCTAGCCCGGCGCTATCAGTCTTTGTTTTCTTGAATAAAAACGAATGTTCCTTTTTTGTTCCCGACGACAATGTCTGGCAATCCGTCACCTGAAACGTCGCCCGCCACGACTTGCGTGCCGACTCCTGAGTCGTCGTCGACCAGATGTGGCGTGAACTCCACTTTCCCTCCGTCGCGCCGCAGCTCGAACCAGTACAACACCGCGGGCGCATTCGGTTCAACGTCGCCTTTCGGACCGTGTGCCCAATATCGCTTGCCGGTCACAATGTCTTTCAAGCCGTCACCGTTGATATCGATGAGATCGACAGCATGTAGCTGCGAAAACTTGACGCCATACGGGTTCTCTTCGGGGCTGCTGCCAACGATCAGATGACGTTCGAATTTGACTTGACCGTCCGGTTGCGGCTGGCTTTCGAACCACGCCAAACCGTAACCGTGCGCCTGCAAACTTGTGATCACGTCGTTGTCGCCGTCGCCGTCGACATCATAGGTATACATTTGCGCGCCACCGTCACCAAAGTTCACGGCGTGATGTTTCCACGGTTTCGCCACGTCCGCTGCGGGTTGCTCCCACCACCCCTCACGCAGCAATAGGTCCGTACGGCCATCATTGTTGACGTCGCCGAAACCGAAGCCATGCGTGTATTTTTGCCAGCCACCAATCGCGGATACGGGATGGAATTTCCAAGGCTGCGTTGGCTGATCCCAATTGGGCTCCGCGTAACCCAATCGTTGTGCGGTGTGAAACACCAATTCGGGTTTGCCGTCCCCCGTGACATCACCAAATGTCGGCGACTCGTTGTCCGTGATGTCGACAGCCACATGGCGCGGCCAGTGGCCTGGTTTGCCCTGCGGATTCTCATACCAATTCGTCGCCTCTCCCGGGAATCCCAAAATAATAATGTCGGTCCAACCATCGGAATTGAGGTCGTGCGTAAAGGCGACAAAGTTTGCCGAGTAACCCTTAGGATCCTGGGCCTGGGCCGGCATAAACTCATGCCGGTCCGTGAAGTCGGAGCCTGCATACCAAAACGGTCCCGCCACGACGTCCATCTGGCCATCGTGATTGATATCGCCGAAATGGGCACCTTCGCTGTAAAACTCACGAGACAACGTGATCTTGCGAAACGACCGATTAGATGTGGGCTCGTTCGCCTGTATATCGCTGGCGGGAAAAACCGACGACGAACACATTAGCATTACAACGACAAGGCATGAGTGTTTCCACAATTGATTTACCATAACGGTTCGAGTCCTCTCGTATTCGGAGTTTTCACGTTTGGCATTGGTTATTGATAAGTACTCAGTACTCAGTACTCAGTACTCAGTACACTTACCGTTAGCAATTCACAACACATGCCCCTTAGTCTGTCTGTCTTCATGAGTCGCGTCAACTCAACTGGCACCGGAGTTTCAAAATGTTCAACATCATTATTGGGATCATCTTTATTGTCGGCGGATTGAGCGGCAAGCTGTCACTCATCGGTACGTCGAGTTCACCGGCAATTGTTGTGGTTGGTGCCGGACTGGTCGCTTGGGGCATCTACCAAGTCTTGCAGAGTCGACGGGCGGCATAGCTTTGCGTGGGGCTACGACATTGCTTCCCTTTGTCGAGCAGCGCGACGTTTGGAGGCGATTCGTTTCACGATTTCATCGGCGATTACTCCGATCAGTATTACAGCACCGATAATCGCAAATTCGAGTTTGTCGGAGATCTTCACCAGCACGATCAGGTTGTATAAGGTCTGCATCAACGCGGTGCCGACGACGACGCCTAATATGCCGCCTTCGCCGCCGCGTAATGAACAACCACCGAGGACGGCGGCGGCTATCGCGTACAATTCAAAGAAATTTCCAAAGCTCGATGGTGCCACTGAATTTGAATCCAAGGCAAACAACATGCCTCCGACGGCCGCCATCACGGCCGAGATGATGTAGGCCAGCATCGTCATGCGATCGGTGTTGATACCCGAATACCGGGCCGCTTCTTCGTTCCTCCCCAACGCCAACATATAGCGTCCCCAGATCGTTTTGTTTAAGAAAACTGCCGCGATCAAAGCCGTCAAGATTAGGACAAAAAACGGATACGGGATGCCGAACGAATCGGAACCATCGGCCGCTTGCCAAATCGGCAACTTGCCGTTCCCCAGTAAACTAAGTGAAGACGTGAACTCGTCACCAAATCCCATGGTTCGATCGCTCACCAACCAGCGTGAAATGCCGCGATAGAATAACAGGCCACAGAGCGTTACGACGAACGGTTGTAAGTTCAATTTCGTTACGAGCAGACCGTGCAGCAAACCTAGCAAGAACGTGATTCCCAACACCAAACCAACGGCGATCGGAATGGAAAAACGCTGGCGCCGTTCCAGTGGGATTGCCATCCACTGTGTGTCGAAATTGCCGAGACTGTCGTTGACCGTGACTTGCGTGGTTTCGCCAATGACTTGGGATGTGACAACTTTCAACTGCTTGATACCGCTGGTGGGATGAACAAACCAGATTTGGTCACGTTTTGCGATTTGTGTTAAAGCGCCGCGCAATGTTATCGTCGGCAGACGCGTGGCTGCGGGGTCCGACACGTCGCCGGCGTCAAACGATTCGATCTCCAGCAAGCTGGCGACTTTCCCGTCGGTGTCATCGCGGCTGAGTGGTTGGTCGATCGTCAGTTTGGTCGCGTCACGTCCGTCGAACGTCGTCTTCTCGACGGTGATCACTTCAGCTATTGCACTGCGCGCACGGCGACCTCCGTAGTAACGGATTTCGTCCCCTGTTTTCAGTCGATTGTCTGTTCCCTCAAGCACAACCGAACGATCGGCGGCTGTGACTGCCATGACGGGCTGTACGTCAAACGGCTCGTAATCGACGTTCAAGAAGATCGCCAACAGGCAGCCGACAAGACAAACGAGCGACCCGATCGACAAGTCAATTCCGGCCGTAATGATGACAAACGCGACACCGATCCCCAAGACTCCGTACATCGACGTGCGGCGCAACAGGTTTTCGATGTTGTTGCCTTTTAAGAATGATTCCGGCGTATAAAACGAGAGAAACAGGCAGAGGCAGACAAGTAACGCGAGAATCCCAATAACCTTGGCGTTCATTTATGTCTTGTCTTCCGTCAAGTGAATGTTAGGAAACCGGAATACTTCCGCCTGTTGCCAACTGCATCACGGCTTCTTCGCTCAGCTCGTCGCGGTTGAGCTCACCGGTGATATGCCCCTCATGCATGACGATCGTGCGATCGCTCATGCCAAGAATCTCTTCCAATTCGCTGGAAACGAACAGAATCCCCATTCCTTCGGCGGCCAGATTTTCCATGAGGCGATAGATTTCTTCTTTGGCACCCACATCGATACCGCGCGTCGGCTCGTCAAGCAACAACAACCGTGGTCCCAGCGAAAGCCATTTGCCAATCACTACCTTTTGCTGATTCCCGCCGGAAAGATACTGCACGATCTGACCGTCGTTGGGAGTGCGAACGCGCATTTTCTGGATCATATCCGCCGAGTCGGAGCGTTCTCGTCGTTCATTCAAAAAACCAGCAGGCAACGCATTCCGCGCCAGGCCCGCGAGACCCAGGTTTTGCCGCACTGTCATTTCAGCAACCAGGCCATGTTGCTTTCGGTCCTCGGGAACAAGGGCCAATCCTGAATCGATGGCGTGCTTGGCGCTAGTCAACGCAACCTGTTTGCCGTCAACTAGAACGTGTCCGCTAACGGGCTTGTCGATGCCGAACAGGACGCGCAACATTTCCGTTCGTCCAGATCCCACGAGGCCAGACACACCGACGATTTCGCCCGCGCGAACATGAAAGTTCAGCTTGTGTTGTGGCCAAGTCGGTGTGACGATGTCTCTGACTTCCAGGAGCATACCGCCGATTTCATGATGCTTGCGGGCGTAGAATTGCGACACGTCTCGGCCTACCATCAGCTTGACCATGTTGTCGTGCGTGATCTCGTCTTTTGACAGATCGCCTGCGTTTTCACCGTCGCGCAGTACCGTGACGCGGTCGGCGAGCTGCCGGACCTCGCCCAAACGATGCGAGATGTAAATCACGCTGACCCCGCGCGATCGCAGGTCTCGTACGACTTGAAAGAGCGAGTCGGTTTCACGTGCCGACAAACTTGACGTTGGCTCGTCCATGATCAAGACTCGTGTGTTGACACTGAGAGCTTTGGCGATCTCAACCAACTGTTGACGGCCGATCGGCAATGTGCTGACGATCGTGCGCGGAGAAATGTTCAGCCCGACTCGCGCCAATTGATCGACCGACTCGCGATCGATGCGGCGACGATCAATCAGTCCCAACCGCAACGGTTCGCGACCGAGGAAGATGTTCGCCCCCACGTCCAAGTTATCGGAAAGGTTCAACTCCTGGTGGATCAACACGATGCCCAGGTTCATCGCAGTTCGTGTCGACTCGATTAGTACTGGCTTGCCATCGATTAGTATTTCGCCCGAGTCCGGTTCTTGAACTCCCGCCAGAATCTTCATCAATGTGCTCTTGCCTGCGCCATTTTCGCCAATGACGGCCAGCACCTCGCCAGGATGCAGGACAAGATCAACATTTTCTAACGCGCGCACACCGGGAAAAGTCTTGGTAACGTTGCGCACTTCGAGTCGTGGTGACTTTTCAACCATCAAAATCGACTCAAAGTGAAAACGCTTGCATTCATTGTGTCATCCTGAGGGAGCCTCAGCGACTGAAGGATCTTCCAACCGCGCCAGCATTGCCATCACAGGTCAAATCCACCCACGCTGTTCAGACGCTTCTGGCAGATCCTTCGGTCGCTGAGGCTCCCTCAGGATGACATAAAGTGGCGCTTTCCATGCGTCGGATGGGCCGCGTAAGAAGTTTAGCCGCCAGTTTTAGCTTTCAAATCATCCCAAAACGCATCG
>CBDUAB010000096.1:0-8140 GCA_965365045.1 uncultured Planctomycetales bacterium | reverse complement strand
CCCCCCACCCGCTCGACCCCATCCTATCGTCCCAGGCCAACCAATAATCGCGGACCACGTCGGTTGTCCACTCCGGCCTCGTCGTATGTGCCGCAAAACTCGACAACGCTGCATGGCTTATCCGGTAGCGGAGCCGCGCGAACCGTCGCGCCGATCCGACCACAAGTCTCCTATCCCGGCCGCTCAACAACACGCCCAGGTTCGAGTCGCACTCGTGCGGTTTCGTCGCGGTCGGCCGGTTCAGCTTCCCTCACCACGGTTTCTGGCGTGACGACACCTGTTAGTATCTCTACGGATGAAAGTCAGACGCTCCGTTCGTGGATCGACAACACAGGAACGTTCCAGATAGTCGCGCGGTTGATGGAAGTGCATTCTCAAAAGGTGATTTTGCTGAAAGAGAATGGTCGCCAGGCGGGTGTCCCGTGGCGTCGCCTGAGTGTCAAAGACCAGGAATTCGTGCGCGCCCAGCTTGCGGCGCTGATCAAGTCCGAGACGGGATGAGGATAAGAAATAACCCCCGTGACCACCATCATCGCGATTTTGTTGGGTGCCTATTGGTTTGTCGTTGCCTGGCGAATTCAACGTGGCGGCAAGGCGAGTCTCAATTTGCCCCCGTGGCAAAGCACACTGCAAGAATCTCTTGCGAATAGTCGTGTCTCGATCATCATAGCGGTGCGCAACGAAGCTGAACGTATCGGCGAAACGGTTCGCAGGCTGCTTTCTCAACAGTCAATCGCTTTCGAAATCCTCGTCATTGACGATCGCTCGACGGACGAAACGGCCCAAATCGTTGAGCAGATTTCCAGTGAGGATAGCCGCGTGCGGCTTATTCGCATCCAGACCCTTGCCGATGGCTGGCTGGGAAAATGTCATGCGTGTTGGACCGGTGCGCAGCAAGCGACGGGCGACTGGCTCCTGTTCACCGATGGTGACGCCCACATGACGCCTCAGCTCGTCGCGCGCGCGGTCGCCAAAGCCGAACTCGATCGAGCAGACCATTTAGCGTTATTTCCTGATGTGCTGGCGGAACAGTTTTGGACCCGCGTTGCGCTAGTGGGGCAGGCGCAGTTATTTACGCTGTACACGGCACCGGACAACATCAACTCCGATCGTTCTCGCCAATGGATCGGCGTCGGTGCCTTTAATCTGATCCGGAGAAATGCCTACCTGTCGGTCGGCGGTCATCAGACGTTGAAAATGGAAGTCGTCGAGGACATGAAGCTCGGTTATTTGGTTCACAAACACGGCTTGCGTCAACGCGCCTACTCCGGTTTGGGCGATTTGGAGGTCGACTGGGCACAATCGATCGCCGAAATCTTCGCCGCAACTGAAAAGAACTGGTTTGCCGCCGTTCACTACAACTTGCCAATTGCGCTGGGAATTTGTGTATTCGTGCCGGGTACTTGGCTGGCGGCGCTGTTGGCTCCGTTGTATGCGGGCTCGATTGGTTGGTTTGCAGTTGCAGGTTTGCTGTCACTGACGATTCCGGGACTGACGTTAGCACGACGTTTTGGCTGGCCTTGGTACATCGCGCCGTTTTCGTCGGTCGGTTGGCTGGTGTTTGCCCTGGCGGGTGTCAACTCCGTCGGGCGAACATTGCGCCAAGGTGGCATTCGCTGGCGAGATCGCTTTTATCCGCTGGATCGCTTGCGTGCCGGTGTCGTCCGTTGAGGTTGACCATCGGCGAACGGGCAATGGCATCTACGTTGAGCGGAATGGCGCTAGCCACCGGTGCCGCAAGGGAACGTTTTCCCAGCGAAACCGGCGGCTAGCGCCGAACCGCTCACGACTTTTGGATCGAAAGTAGATGGCATTGGGCGAACGGAGGCCGTGACGCCCGCGGTAGTCCGCTATTGGCGTTATCGTATCCGCGCCGTATCGAGAACCGACAACCTGGAATGTAACTTTCGCGTCGCAAACAGTCCGTCCGGCTGATTCTTGCCTGTCGCCAGTTTGCGTCCGACCCCCGAATGGTCAAGCAGCCAAATGTTACGAAAGACGATCGGGTTGCCATGATCCTGCAGTTTGGTTGGAAATGCATCGGGACCTTCTTGCTTTCCCGCCCCTGTTTTACTCGAAAGGATCTTGTCGTAGTGCACTGGCACGCCGTTGTGAACCACGGTGATACGCGCATCACAGAGCTTGTTTCCCTCGGCATTAAACCGAGGAGCCCGGAAACCAATGTCATAGGTTTGCCATCGCAATGGAGGCAAGCACATATTCACGTCAGGTTTGCGTAATCGATAGAGTGCGCCGCATTCGTTGAATTCGCCTTCCAACGAAAACGAATCCAAGACCTGCACTTCGTAGCGGCTCTGCACATAAATTCCGCTGTTTGCTCGACCTTGTCCGCGGGCATAGGGCATATAGGGCAAGCGAAATTCCAAATGCATCGAAAAGTCTCGATAGGCGTCCAAGGTCTCCGTACCCATTTGCAGCCAGCCGTCCGCGGACGTTTTCCCATTCTTAAATCGGTTTATCGATTCGTCAAATAACACAATCGCACATCTCGGCGGCGCGGCACCCATGGTCGGACTCGTGCGTTCCACCCGGCGCAGGTCACCGAGCCGACGGCCTCCGACTGAGAACGCTTTCGCTCGCCCGCCATCGACGATAAACTGACATCGATTGCTGGCCAACCAGATGGTGTCTCCGTTGCGCTGACCAGACAATTGGAACTTGTGGTGCCTCGACCAGCCAGCCCCGGGAAGACCGCCAGGATACTCAACGGCCGAGAACTTGCCGTCCCCTAAAGCACAAACTTGCAGGCCGACTTGTCGCCAACAGCGGCGCGAATCACAAATCCGACCGCAGTATTCGCCCTGCAATCGAAAGTCATCATCCGCTTGACTCGGATCCGTAATTGCCATTTGTTGTCGTTCGTCGCCAGTGGCGACGCCGGTCGTGGTCAGGCAACTGAGGGCGAAAAGGGTGATAAAAACCACGAGGTTTTCGATACGGGTTTCGCTCGCTCGGTAGATTTGTGTCATCGTAAGAACTCTTCTTTCCAGTATTTCAACAACTCATGCTTTATATGCTGGACCCTACTTTCGCCTGGACAGATGATTTTTGCAAGACGCTACGCATGCAAATCGGCAGAATCCGTCGAGACACATGTTTTTCACTTAGGGTGGCGCCGGAGTGCAGGAATTACTTTCTTCAATAGCTCGACGCGCAAGTCACGCAAGCGACGAAACCAAACGACTGCTGGAAGCTGTAACAACGGTAGCCCGACGCGCGAGCGAGGGACATAATTGCATGACGTAACGTCGTGGAATGCTTAACCTTGTGTCCCTCGCTCGCGCGTCGGGGTGCAACTTCAAAACTGGCGTTTCGGGCTACTGTGCACATTTGCAAAGTGCATCCATGCAACCGAGGCGCCGTCAGCGGATGCCGGAGTACGCTTTTTTCTTACGTCAATCGTTGTATGATTCATCTTCGCCCCTTCGTGACGTCAAAAAACACCTAAGCGCTCAAGACAGGACACCATGAGTGACGATACGCCGGCCGCCGAATCGAATCGTGGACCGGAAGCATTGCGCAGCATTCATACTACTACGTTTCCGCAGATTCTGGATTCGTTTGGGATTTCGCTGGCCGTTTCCACATATCAGGCCGGCAAGCTCGTCTTTCTGCGGCGTGACGAGGGTGTTATTAACACGCACTTTCGCTCCTTTCAAAAGCCCATGGGACTGGCGGTTGGGCGTGAGCGATTGGCGGTTGGCACGGCTCATGAGATTTGGGATTTCCGCAATGTGCCCGCGGTCACCCAAAAGCTCGAACCACCCGACAAACACGATGCGTGCTTTTTGCCGCGCGAAATGCACGTCACGGGTGACATTCAGATTCATGAAATGGCGTACATCGGCGATACGCTCTGGTTCGTGAACACGGCCTTTTCTTGCCTCTGTACCCACGACGCGGATCATAGCTTTGTGCCACGTTGGCGTCCTTCGTTCGTTTCTGCTTATACACCCGAAGACCGTTGCCATCTTAATGGAATCGCAGTCTCCGCGGGCCAGCCACGCTGGGTAACGGCGCTGGGCGAAACCGATACATTGGGTGGCTGGCGCGAAAATAAGAAAGACGGCGGCGTTTTGATCGACGTCCAGTCTGGAGAAATCGTAACCCGAAAACTCTCCATGCCTCATTCACCTCGCTTTTATAACGGTAAGCTCTGGCTGCTTGAGTCGGGGACCGGCGGCTTTGGGTACGTGGATCTCGATACGGGCAAGTATGAATCGGTGGCGCAGCTCGACGGCTTCACGCGCGGTCTCGATTTCTGCGGTAACATTGCCTTTATCGGGTTGTCCCAAGTTCGCGAGACGGCCGTTTTCAGCGGCATTCAAATCACGGATCGCCTCCAGCAAACCGAACGCACATGCGGCGTATGGGCGATCGACATCCGCAACGGTCAGACGGTTGCTTTCGTCAAATTCGAGGATGCGGTGCAAGAAATCTTCGGCGTCAGTGTAATTCGCGGGTCGGTCTTTCCAGATCTAATCAATGACGATCGCGAGCTGATGGCCGGATCTTACGTATTGCCGGATGACGCACTGCGTGATGTCCCGGCCGAATTGCGCGCCAAACGCAACGATGATTGAGGGCAAAAACAAAAATGGAACCACGGAAGACACTGAATACACGGAAGCATCAGACGGTTTGCGTATGTTCCCGGTCCACCTGTCTTGGGACGCAATCTCAACGCGCGGTATATTCGCAAACCACAGGGATTTTCGTGCATTCAGTGTGTTCCGTGGTCGTCTCATTTTCCAGCGCGTTCGCGATTCCGCGACCGCGTCTGCTTGTCAAACCATTGGTACAACTCGGGCGTGGCGTAGGCTGCGGACCATGAGTTGTGCCCGACGTCTTCGAGTGTGGTGAAGCGCACCGTCGTACTGCCAGTCGCACGAATCGCGCTGACCATTTCTTCGGACCGTTGCAACGGCACGGCCTCATCTTGATCGCCGTGGAAGACCCAGATCGGCAACGACTTGAGTCGGTCAGCTTTTCCGGGGTCACCGCCACCGCAAATCGGCGCCATGGCGGCAAAACGATCTGGATGAGTGGCAGCCAATTGCCACGAACCGTAGCCGCCCATGCTGAGACCGGTCAAGTAAACCCGCTCTTCATTAACGCGAAACTGCTTGATGATGTGATCCAACAATTGGGCCAGCAAGATCTGCTGTTCAGGCTTACGCCAATCGGTCGTTCCGGGACATTGGGGCGAGACAAGGATATAAGGCATTTCGTCACCGCGGGCGACCATTCGTGGCGGCCCCCATTTCTCGACGAGCCGTAACGGTCCGTAGCTTTCACCGCGGCCATGCAGAAAGAAGATTAACGGTACCTTGTCCGTGTTGTCTTTGTAGTCTTTGGGCAGGTAAAGCAGGTATGAGAGCGAACCATCGTCAGATTTAAACTCTTGCTCCACTTGTTCACCCGGTGTTGGCTCGGCTGCACTGGCCATTGTTGGGCAGAGAAAACAGCAGCTTACGAGGGCATTCATACATAGCATTCTAGCAGTACGCATTCTTGGATTCCTTCTTTAAGAAACAACAAGTAAAGTAGTCGGAACAAGCGGCACGAATGCCGCAGCGTTGGTTGTCGCTTTCCACGAATCAGTAACAATGCCTATCGCGCCGCTTGTTCCGGCCTACTTTATCCACCGCACATCAAGGCAGCTTTCGTTGGTCGAGCCGATCACCGGTTGGGGGTCGCAACGGCACGTCTAGCGCGCCGCTCTGCTTTAGCTCCGCGAACAGTTGTTTGCGAAGCTCCGCGATGCGCTGTTGATATGCCGGTACTTGAATCAGATTATGGCGCTCGATCGGGTCGGATTGCAAATCGTAGAAGCCGTCACGGTCCCAAACGCCATGATGGTAGACGAACTTGTATCGATCGGTACGAATCGCAAACAGCGTGGGCGTGGCCGGAAAGTTCCACTCCCAGTGATACTCATACAAGATGTGATCGCGCCACTCACTTTGTCGACCGAGCAACAGAGGCCAAAATGAAAGCCCATCAAAACGAGCGGCCGCCGGTGCGGCCATGCCGGCGGCTGCCAGCAACGTCGGTGCGACATCAATGTTCTGCACCAACTGAGTCACTTTGGTTCCTGGTCGAATCAGGCCAGGCGCACGCGCCAGTAACGGCACGCGTATCGACGTTTCAAACGCATCTCGCTTGTCATAGAAACCATGCTCACCCAAATGAAAGCCGTTGTCCCCCATGTAGACGACAAGCGTATCGTCCGCCAGGGACTGTTGATCGAGAAAGTCCAACAAGCGCCCGACATTCTCGTCCAGGCTGTGGACTGTTTCGCAATAGCTGTGGTATAGCTCGTCGAAATCCGGCACGGGATCCTTGTCAAAGGCTCCCGTCTCCATGTGATCGATCCCATGGATCGAGTAGCGCCGATCGCGAACCCAGCGCGGTTGCGTGAGGTAATTCCGTTCGGTTCGTGCCATTGTTTCGGGATAATTGATCGCGGCGGAACGGTACCGCCCCTGATGGCGTTTGGCCGGTCGGAAAGGATAGTGGACCGCTTTGAATGAGAGATAAAGAAAAAACGGCCGATCCTGAGGCCGCTCTTCGCCGAGCCACTGTATGGCCAGTTGGGTCAACACATCAGCATTGTATCCGGCGAACTGTTTTCGCTGGCCGTTGATATTCAACTCGGGATCGAAGTAATTGCCTTGCCCCTTAAAACTGACCCAATGATCAAATCCAGGCCGGGGCTCGTCGTTGTCATGCCCCATATGCCACTTGCCAACAAAAGCTGTCGTGAAGCCTGCCTGACGCAAATACCGCGGAAAAAAAACCGTCCCGTCTGGCACTGGTCGCTGGTTGTCAACGACGCGGTGATGGTGCATGTACTGACCCGTCAAGATCGACGCACGACTGGGCGAACAAAGCGAAGTAGTGACAAAGGCGTTGACGCAATGGGCCCCCTCGCGAGCCAGCCGATCCAGATGCGGCGTTTCGAGGAATGCCGGCGATTGCGGGTGGAAACCCATGAAATCGTGTCGGTGGTCATCACTGAGAATAAAGACGATGTTGCGAGGAAACGCGGCGGCGGCGTGTGCGCTCACGGAACAAAAACAGCAGGAACAGAATATGAAAAAACGAAAGCTCATTGGAATGACTAATGGCTAATGACTAATGACTAATGACTAATGACTAATGACTAATGACTAATGACTAATGACTAAATCCAACCTGCGTGTAAAACACGGATCACGAGAAGGTCGCAACCTTGGATTCCACGCGTTTTCTTTGGGTAGCCACCGAAGATCGTTCATCATTGGGCATTCGTCATTCGGATTTCGTTAGTCATTAGTCCTTAGACATTAGTCATTCTCCTCAAACGCGTCCCAGGATTACTCGCGTCGATCGACCCGTCAGTCGATGCGTATACGTTACACGCCACGCAGCATACCACCGCCCGTTTTCAGATGCCACAACCAGGTTGGATAAGAGTACGAGTTCGACTCGCAAAACGGCGCGGTATCGGTTTGCCCACCCAGAACATGCACGACCGCCTGTCTCAGATTATCGGCGAGATCCTCGCTTGGCCCAACAGCTTCGAAACCAACGGTCCACCACGTCTGTTCGGCCGCCGACAGCACAGTCCACTCGACTTCACAGCCGTTCGGTGTTCGCTCGTCGATCCACCGCAGGTTATCTCCGTCGATTCTCAAAACTTGCCAATGGCGCCGTTTTTGCACGGCAATCCAACCCGTGGCTTGAAGGATGGCTTCACTTGGCGGCGCGCCGTCGCGATACGTGACGCTCCATTTTTTCCATGACTCACTCTGTCCGGTGACCTGTTGCCATTGCTGCAAGCCAAGATCGCGAACCAACAGCTTCGTCTCCAAGCACCCTTCGCGGAGCTTGATTCCGTTGTACTTATGACACGGAAAGGCGTACCAGTCGGTTCGTTCGCTGGGTTCGATGGTACCGTCAAACAGCTGATCGGCAGTAAGCGGCGGCACCGCGAAGAACCAACGCACCTCAACAGTTTCTTTCTGCACGGCGATCCTCTCGATCCATCTAACCAGGTCTCAACGGCCCTCAAATCTGACCAGCGCGCCGATCGCCGGTTGCTCGTCGACAATCTTCTCCGTGCGCGCGTCCA
>CBDUAB010000095.1:0-8163 GCA_965365045.1 uncultured Planctomycetales bacterium | reverse complement strand
CCTGTTAACTGTGCGGCGCTGACTCCTACTTTGGCGGAAAGTCAGCTTTTTGGGCACGTAAAAGGGGCTTTTACTGGCGCCACCGGGGAATCACTTGGCGTCTTTCGCGCCGCCAAAGGTGGTATTGTGTTCCTCGACGAAGTCGGGGAGATGCCGCTGGAACTACAGCCCAAGCTGCTACGCGTACTCCAAGAAATGGAGGTAACGCCCGTCGGGGCTTCCAGGCCAGTGCCAATTGACGTGCAAGTCGTGGCCGCCACCAACCGCGATGTGGCAGCTGAGGTGGAAGAAGGCCAATTCCGCGAAGACCTATACTTCCGGTTGAATATGGTCGAACTCAACGTCCCGGCGTTGCGTGAGCGGCCGGAGGACATTCCACTATTTATTGACCATTTCTCCAAAAAATTCGCGGATCGTTATCGCCATGAAGTCTGGCACCCCTCGGCCGACCAACTACAGGCGTTCTGCGAATTCCACTGGCCAGGCAACATTCGCCAACTCTCCCACACCATCGAGCAATCCTATGTCCTGGATTGTTCCCCAACTCTGCCGAATACGCGATCTGACCGTTTAGGTGGGTCGAGCTTGCCGTTCTTCAACCTTGAGCGACTCAAAACGATCGCTCTCCGTCAGGCACTTCAGGCAACGCAGGGACATAAGGGAAAAGCAGCCAAGCTTCTTGGCGTTCATGCCAACACAATGACTCGCCTGCTTTCTCAATTTCGCGAAAAAGACGGGAAGTAGTCTTACGCCGCGCGTTCCTTTACTCAAGGGAATTCTCTTCATTTGGCGTCTTTTCCTGCGGGTGCACGAACGCACTTTGTAAACATGCACGGTAGCCCGACGCGCAAGCGAGGGGCACTACCACATCACGTAAACCCGTGGAACGATTAATCTTGTGTCCCTCGCTCGCGCGTCGGGCTACCGTTGCTTGCGCAACTTCAAAACTTGCGCGTCGGGCTATTGAAGATAGCGCGTTCCTGCATCCTTTTCCTGCGCCATAATCTCATTGAGTTTGTGAGGCATCACAAACTTGGTGTATCCGCTGTAGGTTGTGATGCCGTTTAATCTTACGAATCGGTTCATTGTCGCACGTCAACAAGATGGTGAAAATTCCATCTTCGCTTTCACTCTGTGATACGAACGTGCGTAAATCCACAACACGTTGACAGCTCTCAAGTTGCGATGTGACTTTTCGCGTCGTGATTCATCTGGCACGCCTCTTGCCATAGTTACTGGCCAGCAAACGTAGATTGCGAGCCACCAACTCGCAACACGTTGACTGTGTCTTGTGTCGTTCCTTACGCACGGAACCGGTAAACCGGCGTCGTTGTGGTGGGCTACTTCGCTAAGACTTATTTATGTCATGTGCGCGCCGATACGTGTGTGCGCAATGGAGTGAAGTATGTGGAAGCGTCCAGTGTGCGCGAGTTGCATGCGCCGGTCCCCGTTTAATGGGTCAGGCTAGGTGCTGCGCTGCGCGCACGGTGACGCTCGGTTTGTGATCCGGGCGCGTTTTGGCGTGCGCGAGAGTGAGGTTTACGTACAGGGAATTTGATATGGCGATAGTTGCAGAGTACGGGGCAGCCGTTGCTGCTCCGCGTGCGCGGATTGTGCCGAGGCAGAAACGTCTGCCGGCAATCAGCGATTTCCGGTGCCTTGTTGTTTCCGAGCCAGCGTTGCGACGTGCAATGTTGGCTGGCGGTGCAGAAAGGGCAGGTTGGGAAACCGTCGTGTGTGAATCCGTGGACTCGGGGTGGCAAGCATGCCAGCGCGAGCGATTCGAGATGGCGGTTGTCGATTTCGCCGTGCTCGACGGCGAACTTGACGCGGAATCTGTGCGACAGATGCGCGAATTGACCGAGCAACTTGCGACACAGCGAAACATGTTGCTGATGCTGTGCGGCAATGAAGGAGACGCGCTCGAGGAGATTTGGGCGCGGCAGTTAGGCGTTTGGCTGTATTTGCCAGGAATTCGTGAGCAAAACGACGTGCAGGCCCTGTGTTCGCAGGCATTGCCCGTCGCCGAACGCCTTGCTGGTCGTCAACGAGAGTTAGTCGGCTGATTAGATCAGCCGTGTCCGTCGGCCGACCGTGGTCGCCGGGAGAGATTAATCACCCACCGAGGATGAGGAGGAACTAATGAGAGATTCGATTAGCTATTTGGATGACGAAACTGAAGTGGATTCGACAGATCAGAGACCTGGATTTCGACGCGCAAAGATGCCGTGTAGTTCGGGGGCCTCGGCCAGTCGTTTTTCGCGACGTCGACCGAAGCCAGCGACACACGCTGGCGGTATTCACCGTCGTCGAAGAAAGAAGATCCAGTGGTAAGTAGAGACGCGCGCACTGCATGGTGCGTTGCGCGGAAAAAATGATTTTGTCCCTGCGCGGGATATGTGATCAGTCGTAGTGTCTCTGCGCCTGCAGTGGATGCCTATGTGCGGATCACGGTGCAAAAGTACGCCGATGCTGCGCGGACTGAGTGACGAACGACTGCGTGTTCATGCGTGTGCATGCGCGCAGGTAGCCAGAGGAGCCTGAGAGTCCCATGAACTAACAATCCACAACGTTTACTAGCTCACGGTACGTGTCCATAGACACATGATCCGCTGTTGCCGGTGCCTCTGCGCTATCCTGCGCGGTCACATAGCACTTGGCGTGACGTTCACGCGCTAAGTAAGTGTCGACATCGCTGGGATATTGCCGCTGTGCGCTGGCTGTAGCGCTCAGTGCCGAAGTGCTGATGTTGCGCGTACCGGTTCGTTTGTCGTACGACCAGGGCGGAGCGCTGCGCACGCGCACACCAGGTTGGTGTGTGGGTGCGAAGTGCTACGTGGATAGTACGTAACGAGTGTCCGTGAATGGAGGCCTGATGGGCCATGAGTAAAGAGTAGCGTCTGAGTAACTCAGAGTGCGCTGCCAGGGCTGAAGCAGTTCTGGTTGAGCGTGCGCCGAGCCGCAATGCGCGGCGAGCGGTTGTCGTGGATAGTGCGCTCGTCGTCGCTATCGCGCTCAGGCGTGAACAGAGAATATTTGTAAACACATATAAGCAATTCGTTTCACTGCTGAGTAGCAGTCGAGATTGACCTGCGCGAGTGTCGCTATGACCTGAGTGGTCGGTATTTGCCGATGCGCAATCCGCACCACGTCACGTTGCATGCGTGACACCCTGCGCACGGGCAACGCACGAAATGTATGGCGACAAAGGCGTCCGCTGCGCCCCGTGTTCGCCGTCCGTTGGGACGGTTGAGCATCGGTTCCAGCGGGCTAGCGCCTGACGATAGCTGAACGGTACGAGTGACCGCGTGTGCGGTCGCGCGATGTGTTAGTCAAGCTCCAAATTTGTGAAGGAGAGAGCAATGAACGCGGCAGTCGACCACTACGAAGGTCAAGAATGTGATTACCAGATTCGGAATCGAAACAGCAATTCCAGTACGAATCGAGGGGGCTTCAAAAGTTTCAACCGCCCCACTTACGCGCGGAGTCGCGGACAAGGACCGCGCCAACACAACGGAATGCATCGGCGCCGACGCAAGAAGATCCAGTGGTGACAGTCGCGGATGATTTGCTCACGCAGTCATCAATACAAAGCTTTTAACAAGATCTGAAACACGTTTAACGGAAAGGCTATGCCATGAATATGTCTGAAAACACCTATGCTGACGACGGAAACTCTGAGTACTCCGTCAAGTTTCGTAACACGGTTGGCGCGGCGACTGGAAAGCGATCGCAGCAACCGACGTTTGGTCGCCGCCGAGGCAAAACGCCACAACAGTTCAACGGCATTCACCGCCGTCGACGCAAGAAGATTCGCTGGTAAACCGCAATCCAGCCGACGTACTACTAACGCGCCTGTACGACTTGGGTCAAGTGTTTCGTGCACCGGGCCGTGCCGTGCGGATACAAGTTTTCCAACAGATTGTGACGAAAGGTTACTACCGTGAATTACCAACTACGAGTCACTGCGGCACTATGTGTCGCCATGTTGTCGTCCTCCGCGTGTGCGGGGCTGATTTCTCTGCCCACGACGCTTGATGTATTGCTGCCCGATGGCGACTTCGTGACGGTCGGAGATTATGAGTTTGACAAGTTCACCTATGCCGCCGGCGGAGACATGCCGATCGCTTCGCAAATCGGTGTCGACGCAATAGCTGGTGGCCTCCGCTTTACCGGTCCATTTCTCGACCTGCCAGGTGGTCCCGGCAACGGTGCCTCCAACGCGACCTTAGGCTACACGGTTACGACCACCGCCGGTATCAACGAAGTCTTGATGCGTGGCAATCCAAGTCTGCTAGGAGGTACCGGCAACGCCTCGGTAACGGAAACGTTTACCGGATTCCCGACGATCAAGCTAGATATCTACGACGATCCAAGCGGGACCTTCTTGGAAGACTCTGTCAGGCTGGGCGAAAGCGTCAACACGCTAACAGTCGTGAAGGGCATTTTGCTGCTCACGACGGATCCGATTCGGAACGCCACGCTTTCCGTGCTCGACCAAGTCGTCCCGGAGCCAACCGGATTAATACTCGCCCTATTCGGTTTCCTTGGGCTAAGCGTCCTGCACCGATCTCCACGGAATGCCACTACCAAATCCACTTCGAATTGGTGAGTGGTGACTTCCACACGACCCCGTGGCGTCAGTAGTTGCCGTGGCAAGGCGCTGAACGAACGACAGAACAACTGTTAATACGACAACTGAAAAGACTGACTGATGGGCCTCGGAGGCTTATCGACAACATGCACTTTTCACAGGGAGAAAAGCAATGACAGAGCAAGATTTCAATCTCGAACAGTCGGATCTCAAGGTCAAGTTCCGTACGAAGGGCGCTGGTACGCCGAATTCACGCTCGAAACACCAGACATTCGGGCGCGGACGGTCGAAGACGCCACAACAGTTTAACGGTATTCATCGCCGTCGCCGCAAGAAGATTCGCTGGTAGTGAACTGGCGTGTAGAGGTTTTGTTAAGCGTTCGTTTCGTCCTCAACGGGGCTCGCGCGCGGCCGGTCGATTTGATCGGCGGAGTGAGAACAAAGCCACGTTGTACGGAGAGCGAGCGAGTCCGAACAAACAGGCTTTGTTTAAACGGGGGTTCAGCATGGCCAATTTGAATGTGACGCACGAAGAAATCGAAAGCATGGATTACGCCGTCAATTATCGCGAAAAGTCAAGTGCGGCTCCCAAGGGTTCACGCTCCGAGCGACATACCTTTGGTAGAAGCCGTGTAAAGGCTCCGCAGCAATTCAATGGAATGCACCGCAGGCGACGCAAGAAGCTCATCTGGTAGTGCACGAAAACAAAACAGTGTTACGGGTTACGACTGGCGATAAATGCCCGCTAGTGACAATGCCACGAGTGTGGCCGTCCAGAAATGTCAATGTTCATTCGGGGGAGATGAGTATGAATATGAATGTCAACTTTAGCAGAGTCAACGAGCAAGACGTTGAATTGGAGCCTGGTGACGAATCACGCCTTCGGTCTGGCAAAGCCGAAAAGTTTCGCATGCGTCGCATCGAGTACAAGCAGCGTCGCAAACGTCCGGCTCAGTTCAACGGCATCCATCGTCGTCGTCGCAAGAAAGTATAACTGCGTCGCCGATTTGTTTTGATTAGTCGCCAGTATTGTGCGCGTTGGCCGCGGTCCGATTGAAAGTGGCCAACGAAGCTCAGTGTTACCTGTCTGCTTAAATGCTGGCAGGCGAGAGTCGAAGCAGGACGCGTCCGTTGTTGATAACAGCTACGAGTTTGCACTCGTACTGAGTCAGCAAGTGCAGTGCCAAAGGATGGCGTACACGATATGTGCCAGCCGTTCGCGCGGATGCGCGGACTCAATAATAACACGAACAAGGACCATTTTATGATCGCAGCCGAGTTGAGCCCGGTGCAAGGCCGGGGCCCTTACCGTAATCGCTTGCGCCTTGGCTATCGTGGTGCCCGCGCGCGCAGTGACAGTTCGTCCAATCGGCCGAGCTACAGCCGCGGACGCAGTCGAAATGCGAGTTTGAGAAATCACGAACAACGAACCCGCCGCTGGCGCCGGCGGCGACACGTTGGACGCTGGCGATGGTAAAGCATGTACACGACAAGGGGTTGAGACTATGAGAACCAGAAAGTGGAACCAGCGCAATGCGGCGCAGCAGGTGCGCAGGAGCAAGAAGATTACTGCCGGTCGGAGACGTTCACGAGCGACATCACGTTCGTGACCACAACCGGAAGTAAGCGTATGGCAAAGTGACCGATGGCCGCGTCGCGGCTGATGGGAAACTGCGTCAGAGCGCGAATGACGTGTCCGTGGATGCGTATGCCGTTGCGGCCCAAGGAAGCGCCGCGGCGCTGCGCGATAACTATACAACCAATTCAACCGAAAGAGTGAGCCAATGCAGAAACATTATTTCGCGGTCGATCAGTTCGTCGGCGAGTCAGAGTGGACGCAGCAGGTGCGTAAGCAAATCAAGCAAGTAGCGGACTATCGCTATAGTGTGCTTGTTAGTGGACCGAGTGGCACGGGGAAGGAACTCGTGGCACGCGCCGTCCATGCCCAAGGTATCCGTTGCGAAAAACCATTCATCCCGGTGAACTGTGCGGCTGTCCCAAGTTCCTTGTTTTGTAGCCAATTGTTTGGACACATCAAAGGAGCTTTTACGGGAGCAGAGTACACGTCGCTTGGCTGTTTTCGAGCGGCCGATTGTGGCACAATTTTCTTGGATGAGATTGGCGAGTTGACTCTTGACAATCAGGCGAAGTTGCTTCGTGTACTCCAAGAAGGCAAAGTGACACCTGTCGGTTCCCACGACGACATTTCAATCGATGTGAGGACAATCGCCGCGACCAACAGGAATTTGGCCCAGGAGGTAAAAGCCGGTCGGTTTCGACTGGACCTTTATTACCGGCTGAATGTCTTGACGGTCGAAGCGCTCGGACTGCGTGATCGTGTCGAGGATATTGAACCGTTGGTCAATCATTTCCTCGCCAAGACCGCCGTGGAAAGTGGCTTGCCGTTAAAGATTATTTCCGGTGTCGCGCTCAAAGTCTTGCAGGACTACGAGTGGCCGGGCAATGTACGCGAGCTGCAAAACCTAGTCGAGCGAGCGGTCGTGATGACCGAAAGTGAGACGATCGGTCCACAGGTGTTTGTCGATATGTTCGCTGAAGGAACTGCAGAGCAATGCGATACGTTTTTCAGTGGATTGGTCGTTGAACCGACACGGTTGCCAACTCCGGATACGGTGCCCCGTTTACCACCTGATTCGTTACAGGAACGACTACCGCCAACCGCCGAGGATGCCGATGATCTTCGGGCTTGGATGACTTTGGCTCAGGTCGAAGAAGCGCAAATACGAAAAACGCTTCGCAAGACCTACTACAACCAAAGTGCGGCAGCACGGTTGTTAGGAGTTGATCGAAAACTGCTTTCACGCAAGATTAAGAAGTACCGAATCGAACTTCCGAGTCGGCACCAGGAAGCTTACTGTCGGTTAACCGACTGGTGATGTGGAAGCGGGGAAAGAAATCGTTTAAAAGGCGGCGGGGAAACCCGCCGCTTTGTTTTTGGTTCTTGAGTTCGAGGATCCTCACATGACGGAAACAGGGAGAAAAATTTGCCTAGGTTTCGCCCTCGCTGTGCTCGTTTCCATGGCGCAACGAGCGGACGGTAATCCGCATCCAAACATCCTGCTAGTCATGTGTGACGATTTGGGATGGGGTGACGTCGGTTTCAACGGCAATCCCACGATTCGCACGCCACACTTGGATGCGATGGCCAACAGTGGCATGACGTTTAACCGTTTTTATGCGGCTTCTCCGGTTTGCTCGCCGACACGAGGCTCGGTCCTGACGGGGCGACACCCGTCACGATACGGCATTGACCACGCGAACTCAGGTCACTTGCCGCTTGCAGAGTTGACGATCGCCGAATTGTTGCAACCGATTGGCTACGCGACGGGCCACTTTGGCAAATGGCACCTGGGAACGCTTACGACGACACAGCGCGATTCAAATCGAGGGGGTCCACGCGGCGCAGCGCACTTTTCACCTCCCCAGCGACACGGTTACCGGTTCTGCTTTGCAACGGAAGCCAAGGTTCCCACTTGGGACCCCTTGATTTCCCCTCTAACGGATCTTCCATTAGAAACAGAGACGACATTCTGCGATAAGTCGTTGAC
>CBDUAB010000094.1:0-8170 GCA_965365045.1 uncultured Planctomycetales bacterium | reverse complement strand
GGAAATCCGCGAAACCAACCTACCCGCACAACTTTTCTTCCGAGCCCTGGGTTTCCGCGCAATTTCCGTTCTGCGTGATTTCTATGACGATACAATCGAAGACGCCTACCTAATGCAATTCCATCACCAGATGGTCACCGCCAGCGAATACGCACCCGTCAATCGAATCACTAGGTTGGCGGGATAGGCTTGTTTGAAACAATACCTCGATCAATTTTGATTCTGCGACTTCTTCTTGCTTTCAACTGAGTCGAGTTTTTTCTTCAATTTGTCGTACTCATCTTCCAACGAGTCGATCCGCTTGCGCAAATCGGCCACTTCCTTGGAAGCAGTCGGGGCCGACTCGCGTAGCTTATTGAGTGCCGACTTGGCGGCTTGCTGTACGCGCTCAGACAACTCGGCATCCGCCAATGGTTCCAGCACGACCGCGGCACGCATGTCGCCTAACTCGCCCAAGGCGCGAATTGCGGCGATGCGCACCGACTCCTTGGGATGGCTCAGATATCCCGATAATTGTTTACGCGCTTTGGATTTCTGTTTTTTGTTTTTGGAAAGCCGGGCCAGGGCATTCAAGGCCGTTGTCAGACTACGCCCTGAAAAAGCCGCCTCACGTTCGCTCAGTGCTGTGGCAATGTGCCTCGCGAACCATGGATCGTCTTGTGTGCGCATGGCACTTACGGACGCAGCAGCGATTTCGTTACGAAAAGAATCCGTGTTTAGCAAATGGACGAGTTGCTCGCGTTTGTCGGCGCCGGCGAAGCGTCCCAGTCCGGCAACCGCCGCCGCCCTAATCGCTGGGTTGCGCTCATCTCGCACGACCTGTTGTAGGCTGTCCTCCGTCTCGTCACGCACGAAACGTCCGATGTCGCGGACAACCTGTTGTCGAACCCGCGCGTCTTCTTGCTGCAATGATGCCTGTAATGCGTCAAATGACTCGTCATTATGGATATCCTGCAACGTCCCCGATGCTTCGATGCGAACACCGAAGAACGGGTCGCTGTTCAAAGATTGCTGGATAGCCGCGATCGCCTTGTGTGTCTTGCGCTTGCCCAGCCCCTTGATCGCCAACAAACGGCCGATGACGTCCGCGCCGTTGCCAAGCTGTGCAAGTTGTAGTTCCTCGGTTTTGTCAAACGTTACGTTGGCGAGCACGGTGTACCGTGGATCGAATCGAACAATCGACGGCTTGCCGGTCAGAGGTACAAAGAACTCATGCTCCGACTCATGGATCTCGATGTCATGATCGAGCTTTTCGCCGTCGATGATGAAGCGTAGCTGGGTTTTAAACCGAAACAGCAAGACGTCATCGCTGGTCGGCTGGGTCTGCTGGACGGTCACATGGGCAAGTTTGTCCTCGGGTAACCAGCGATACGTGACTTTCAGATCTGGATGACGAGCATGATAGACCCACTGGTCAAAAAATGGATCGAATGAGCGACCACTGACTTCTTCCAAGACTTCGTTGAGGTCTTCGGTCACGACGCTACCTAGCGCGTTGCGTTCCAAGTAGGTCTTAATACACTGGCGATAGAGGTCCTCGCCAAGCTGACTGCGTAACATGTGCAGCACCCAGCTTCCTTTGGGATACGCGCGGTAATCGAACTGTTGTCGGGCTTGACTGTACTCCCTGTAGACAATCGGTTTTGTGTCGTTGGCCTGGGTGAGTACACGGTTTTTCGCGTCCCGGTAAAGTCCGTATAGCAGCGCATCGCGACCGAATTTGTGGCCTTCATAAAGGTGCGCGTAGTACGTCGCGAAACCTTCGTTCAACCACAGATGACTCCAGTCCTTGCATGTCACATAATCGCCAAACCACTGATGAGCCATTTCGTGCGCATCAAGACCGCGCGACGAGTGAATGTTCTCGGTTGCTTCGTCAAAGATCGTGCGATGCGTGAGCGTCGTGAGCGTCGTGTTCTCCATGCCTCCAGCGACAAAGTCACGAATCGTTACCTGATCGTATTTGCTCCACGGATATGGAACACCGATTTCTTGTTCGAAAAAAGCCATGATGTCCGCCGTATCACGGAAAGAGTTTTCAGCGTTTTCGAACAGAGACGGTTGGGTATAAAACGCCAAAGGAACATCGCGATATTGCTTTTCCAGTTTCTTGAAGTGCCCAGCCACCAGACAGATCAGGTAGCTCACGTGAGGCTGGTCCATCCGCCAACGGACTGCCTTGAGCTTTGTTTCAGAATCGATTGTCTCTGCAATACGTTTTCCATTTGACAGAACCGTCATCTCTGGCGGAACGTGGCAAATGATCTCGGTGGTGGATCGTTCGTTGGGATAGTCAAAGCAGGGAAACCAATGCCGTGCTTCATGAGGTTCGCCTTGCGTCCATACGTGCGTGTCGCCTTTGGGATAGCCCATTTCCGGCGTGCGAAAATAGAGCCCTTTCGTTGGCTGCGCAGCGTGATCCACCTCAAGATGGAACTCGCTGCCCACGGGAATCGGCGACTCAAAAACGATCGTCAGATCTTCATCCGAGGCAGTGAAGTCAGCCACTTTGGCGGCGTCACAACGTACATCGTCGATTGTTAGCCTCACGGCATCGAGTCGCAAAGTTTTTAACGGTTTGGAAATCGGTGTGCATGTAATGGTGGTGGTTCCAGCGACTGTGCGTTGGCCGAAGTCAGGCGTAACGTCGATCTTGATATGCAAAACATCAACGAGCCGTGGTGGGGCGTATTTGCGCGGTGAGACGTTCGCCTCGGCTAGTGCCTGGGAATGCTCGGCGATTTGTGATTCGTCGTGATAACGACAAATGTGAAAAGCCTCATCACCGACTGCCGCCTCTTCGCCAATCGCGGCATAACAGATCAAGCAGGAGACAGAAAGGAAACGTCTGTATGACTTCGTCATGATTGGATCATCCTCGGCGTGCGTTCGTTTTCATCAGATGCAATGGACTGCGGCAATGCAGTCGCAATCACAAGTGAACCGACGACCAGATTATACTTCGAGAATTCTGGCGGTGCGAACTTAGCCCGAACGTGGGTTCTAGCTCATTGGAAGTACTTCTCCACAATCCATTCCGGCTGCCATTTGTCCGGCTTGCGTTGCTTGCCCGTCAAGTCAACTTTGAAAGGCTTGGGTTTGTCTGTTGAAAGTGCTTGGGGGTCGCCGATCCTCTGCTGCCACGTCCGCATCTGGTCCAGCATTGCCTCGACGCGATGTGCCTGGACCGGTTCCGCCGCCAGATTATTCAGTTCGTGGGGATCGGCTTCCAAGTCAAACAGCTGTGTGTGATTGATGTGTGGATAACGAATCAGTTTCCAGCGTCCGTCACCAACTGCTCGCATGATGTTCTGGTACGCCAGGAACATGGAGTCCCGCACCGAGTCTTTCTCACCTGACCAGATAGCTCGTAGACTATCACCAGCCAAGCCGTCCGGCGTCTCAATTCCTAGGATGTCGCACACGGTTGGGTAGATGTCGAACAGATATGTGAGTGCCTGAGATGATCCACCCTCGGGAATATTTTGCCCAACGAAAACCAGTGGGCAACGCATGCTGTGCTCGTAAACGCTCTGTTTTCCGAGTAAGCCATGACTTCCGACGGCCAATCCATGATCGGCCGCGTAGATGATCAGCGTGTTGTCAGCGTGGCCGGAGTGTTTGAGCGTGGCGAATATCCGGCCGATCTGTTCGTCCATGTGGGTGATCAAACCGTAATACTCCGCCAATTGATCGCCAACGATTTCCTTCGTTCGCGGCCAAGCCGCCAGATTTTCGTCACGCAGCACCAAACTTCCATTATCGAATGGATGTTGCGGCATGAAGTTCGCGGGAAGCGGAGGTTGCTTGTCGTAGTAGTGCTCACGGTATTTCCGTGGCGGCTGACGTGGGTCGTGCGGCGCGGTGAAGGCAACGTAAGCAAAAAACGGCGAGTCCTCGTCGTAGTCTTGTAAGAAACTGATGACGGCATCGGCAAACAGCTCACTAGAATGTTTTTCACCGGTGCGAACTTTTGACAAACTGCCGTCGGCTTGCAGATCACGAATTGGCACGCGTTCATGATCGGACATACCGCCTACCATCACCGACTTTGCGTTGGCAAAGCTGCGCACCAGGGCCGGCGCTCCGTTATGCCATTTACCCGTAGCAAACGTTGTGTAGCCGTTATCACCGAGTAGCTGGGGCAACGTCACCACATCCGTTAGCGCGTGATCCACCGCGAAATAATGGCGCCCACTCATCAACATAGCTCGACTTGGAACGCAAACGGCCCCACTATCGGAGCCAAAGCAATAGTTGCGTCGAAAGCTATAACCACGCGCCACCAAACGATCCAGGTTCGGCGTCTCGATGTGGGGATTCCCGTGCGCGTGAATCGAATCGGCGCGTTGATCATCGGCGAACAGGAATAAGATGTTGGGCCGTGGCGAGTTTTCTTCGGCGGATTCCGCGACCGCCAGGAAAAGTACCAGGATCACAACAGGGTACGCAGCAACTTGGAGCCGATTCATTAGTGGGTCCTTTCGCATCAATTGAGATGTGTTTTGCACCACCGGCGGAACTTCACATAGACCGGGTTATCGTCGATGTCATCCGGCTCTTGTCCGGCCGTCAGGTATTCCTTCATCAAAACGTGTTGAAATAAGTAAGCGGCGATTTCATTCGGATGGTCGAGGCCGTTTTCGATGGGAAACCGTTCGACATACTCCGCCAAACTGTTTATCGGCACGGTACGTGGTTCGTTGTTTGCATCGACCACCACACGAAAGCGATTTCCGGCAGGCGTCAGGAGGACGGCAACAGGCAGAAAATCCTGTCCCATTTGTGGTACTTCCACACCGTCACGCAACAAGGTCCGTAGTCCAAACAAGCTCGGCGCATCTCCCGGCTGCTGAGGCGTCGAGACGATCCAATTCAGATTGAGTGCGTCCGGATTTGACATTTGCCGCTCGTCCAGCCAAGGATGTGATTCGACTTCGGCTTTTTGATATCCGAATGTGTTTTCGAATAACGGCACGAACCGGCTTGGAAACAAACGCTCGAATACGTGCATTTGTTCGTGGACGAATAGCGGCCCCATCTTACGCAGGGCAATCACTTCATTTGGATCGTTTCGCGCTGTTACGATGCGTTCGATCGTTCGCTGACTGAAGATGATGTACGATGCGCGCGTGTGAGAGAATCCGGCGGCAAGTGAGTCGTTGATCTTGATGAAGCGCCACGGTTGCTTCTGAAATAGAGCAAAGTCATCGCCCAACAATTCGCGCAGTCGTTCGCAATACCACGTAATGCTTTCCACTTCTCGCTCGGTGAAGGGCAACACGGCGTTTGCAAAACGGCGACGAGCTTCGTCCTGGCAAAGATGCAATTGCGTGCACTCGACGGTGTTGCCGGTGAGCGTCGCTATCTCGCGCCGCTGCAGTCGTGAAAAATATTGACCGTAGGAATCGTCGAGGATCGCCCGCTGGGCATCTTGCAAAGTTAGACATTCAATGCGTGGGCGCACAAGCGGACTCTTGTGAATCGTATCAATTTGATGTCGATTCAATCCGGACTTGCTTAATCGTTCCTCGTACGGTCCGGTGCCCATTAAGTTTGGAGTGCTGCGATCGACTTGTGGATCATCTTCGGTGTACCGCAAACCCAAGTTGTGAGCCGATTCATGGGCGACGACGAATGCGTCCTCGCCGTCGTCTGGATTCGCGTCGCCGGGAGCCATCGCGACGAGGACTCGCCAGCCCGATATTTCAGCGCGACCGAGCGGGCCAGGCTTTCCACTCACGCCATTTACAAAGAACATGTTGATCTGACGTTCGGGAGATCGCACAATGCCGTCGCGCTCCGACCATTCGACGATGGTGTCCATATCAACCAGCCCGTCGCGTACTTTTGTATTGTCGTAAAAGATCGGTTCGACAAATTGAAAGTCAATGTCCGCCGTCGAATAGACTTGATCAATCAGCCGCTCGACGATACGGCAGCGAGCGGGCGCGTCACCTTGATCACCGCGGACAATAATCGGCTGTACGAGAACTGTATGCGAAGGATCGCTGACTCCCAAGACAGGAGTTTGCGGCGAAAGTTGAGCATGAACCAGCGGCGCGAATAGCACGCTCAACAATAGCGCAAAACATTTCAACAGTGACGATTTGCCTCGCATTGGTTCACCTGATGGATGGCGTGGGTCACAGTGCCAATTCTAACGTGGCGTCATCATCTGTTTTTGAATCCGCGGGGACGGCCACGACACCGGTTAACTCTTTGACGTTTTCACCCTCGCCGACGCGGATTGTATAGGTTCCTTCGCGAAAGACCTTTGGACGCCAAGTGTCGCCGTTGATTCGCAACGTATACACGATGTCGGCCGTAGACTCGTCAATTACTTGTACGACGGGGTCGACTTGGCCTTGGACTACCAATGTTGGCAACCAAGCAAGCGCTCGGCGTTGATAGTTGTCTTCCTGACGAATCTTGATGGGCCAGCCTGGATATTGCTTGGCGTTCGCATCGGTCACGTCGACGTGCCGCGGCCAACACTCAAACACAATCTCACGCGACGATTTACGAAAGCGAATAATCCCAAATCCGGCCGCGTTGTCATTATCCGTGCGTGGATTAGCATAAGCGTGCATTGTCAATTTGTTTCCAAAGCCATCATAGTAACGCCCCGTAAAAGGCAAATGGCTGCTGTCGTCGTGATTCATTGGTTTCTCGAGAGGCCACCACCAGCGGCCGTAGAAATTGACGATCGACGGCACGCAAAACGAAAAGATCGAGTCTTCCCAACTATGTATCCCGTGATGAATAACGGTAGCCAAGTGCTGGTCGCCGCCAATGTGTACTGCAAAGCAGCGACGAATGGCTTGCAAGGCACGGGCTCGGCCGGACTGCGGCCAACCGTTTGAATCCAAATCGGCCAACAGGCGGGCATTGTGTCGCCCGTGAATATGCGCACCGCCAGCAAAAATAGTCTGCGAAAGGACGGCCTTCATTTCCGCGTCAGTCCAGTCTTGTCCCCATCGATCAAGAAAACTGAGCTGTCGCGCGCCGAGCAAGCGGGCTTCCGGCACGTCAACGGATTGCCGATCGTAGGAAGGATTGTTGATATGGTCGGGCCGCGGTCCTTGTTTAGGAATCACACCAGCCGGACCCGTCTTCCATTTGCGGTCTTCGATAATGGCAAAGTCGATCCCACCAACTTTGAGCGACGTGTAGTAGACCGATATGCCTTGTTTAATAGGAGTTGGATCCGCTGGATCAGGTAAGTGACTTGTCTGCGCCCGCTGCACCATATTGACATACGTTGCCGGCAAAATGTAACCGCCATCCGAACCGCCGCCCAGCTTCGAAACTTTGCCTCCCGCGCCCCACAGATTTCCCTGACCCACGTCATGGTCGTCGGGAATCGTAATCGTTGGCCGATCCTTGACGATTTGCCAAAACTGGCGACCGAACAGCAACCAAGCGGCCGTGTGGTCGCGATGGTCGTAGCTTTGGTCCCCAGAAAAAAACAGTAAATCCGGATTGATGGCTTGGATGTTCCGAATGATGTCCGGACGCAAGCCGCGATCGCTGTTCGAGTTTCCCGTGAAAGCGGCGACGACTATTTCATCTTTGTCACGAGGGTCGCGACGAATCGTGCCCGCAAAACTTGATCCGCCCGGATGTGTCACGCGGTAAGCCCAATCGCGCGTGTGGTCCCAATGGGCGACGCGAAACGTTGCCAAAAAACCTTCCTCGTCTACTTTCGCCGTGCCGACATTTTGCCAACCGTCAGAGCGTTCGATTTCAAGCGTCACTTCGCGGGATTCGCCTTCACGAAGCGGATAGAGTTGTGCGCTGAGCTTCAGCGTATTGGCTTGTACCGTGTACAGTGCAAAGCCAATAACTTTGTCGCGAGGCACGTCGGGAATAGAAGGTTTCCCGCCCAGTCGTTCGATTGTGATCGGGTCTGGGCCCGCATTTTCCTCCGTGGGTCGCGTTTCCCGTTGTTGGGCCTCTGGTTGCTGGGCCCACGAAGACAACACGAACGAAAGTGCCAACAGCAACGTCAGGATTCGCCAGAACTTGATCATAAAGCTCTTACTCCTTCCAACTTTCCCAATGTGCTCTTGTTTCAACAACGAGGGTCAATTGTATCAAGCCGAGAATGAGCATGCGATTCATTCGACGCTGGTCCGCTCCTTGTCGCTGGTCCACTGCTTGTCGC
>CBDUAB010000093.1:0-8196 GCA_965365045.1 uncultured Planctomycetales bacterium | reverse complement strand
TGGCTCCCCATGTCGGCGAACTTGCGTCGGTTGGCCAGCGAACCATTGTCTTGGACATCGTACGCGTAAATGAACGTCGTGCCGTTATCCGCGACGTGGAGCGTTTTGTTATCCAGCGATAGAATCAAACCGTTCGGACGAACCAAGTCGTCGATGACGCGCGTCAGTTGGCCAGCGGCGGAAACGTAATAGACGCCTTCGACGTCCATTTCCATGTTGTCACGGTTGCCGTAACGCGGGTCCGAAAAGTAAACACCGCCTTTGCCGTCCAAGTCCAAGTCGTTGGGGCTATTGAACCGTTTGCCGTTGTATTGGGCAGCCAGAATCTTAATGTCGTCCCCCACTTGTTTCGTGAGCTGGCGATTGCCGCCTTCGCATGCGTAAAGGGCACCGGACTCGTCAAACATCAGGCCATTGGCCCGTCCGCTATCGGTGCGGGCAGTGCCAAGCTCACCGCTGACGGGATCGTAAGTGTGAATGCGAAAATTCGGAATGTCCGTGAAATAGATCCTGCCATCCGGCCCTTCGGCAGGCCCTTCGGTGAATGCGAACCCACCATGCAGCTTTTTTACTTCCGCGCCGTCGGCGACAACCGCTGCCGTTTCCGATTCAGCGGCGATTGGCGGTACGGGGTCGGCCTTGGCTACGAGAAGTTCAACGGATTTGAATTCGATGTCCATATCTTGCCCACCATGCAATTGCAAGCCGAAGTGGCCTTCGGGGCGGCCTGGGTCAGCTAGTAATTCGGCCGACTTTTGGTTGTTGACATGCACGGTAACACGTCCGCCTTTTGCCACGACCGTTAATTCGTTCCACTCACCTGGTTTGAAGTATTTCTTGACCGCTTCGGCGGTTGGCTGAGAAACCCAACCGCGACCGCCCGTTTCGTAAAGCCCACCGGCGTCTATCTCGGGATCAATTTCTGCCTGAAAACCGTGCACACTTACGTTGTCCCCGCTTTTGTCACAGCGGAAGTACAAACCGCTGTTTCCTTTGTTCGCCCGATAAACAACTCGAGCCGTGAAATCGCCGTAGCGCCGGTCACTCAGCAAGATTCCATGCCGAGGATCGGACGCGGAACTAGTGCCACGCAGAACACCATTTTCGATTTTCCACTGGCCGCCCGGAATCGCCGTCCAGTCTGCCAGCGATTTGCCATCAAAGAGCGGCTCCCACTCGCTGTGTCCCAAGTCCTGAATGCGGATGTTCCGCCAACGGACGTCGAGTGGATCCTGGCGATCGCCGACACCGTGCACTTGCAATGCGATGAACCCACTTTGCGTCATCGTGTCCACCAAGTCGGCGGCAGGTACGCCGTTGAGCCAAGTCTTGATCGATGAACCGATCGCCGCGATGCGAACGTGGTTCCAATCGCCTTGCTTGAAAGCGGCCTGGGCAGCGGGTTTATCTTTAAGTGAATAAAGCCATCCGCGACGAGATTCGTCATAAATCCCCGTGGACCAGGCACGAGACGATGGATCAATCTCGACTTGATAACCGTGCACGCGACCTTTCCTGTAGTCGGCCAGGCTATGGCTACGAATTTGAATTCCCGAATTGAGTTCCGGATGAACTTTGAACTCAAGCTCAAGAATGAAGTCACCGTAGTGCCTATCAGTGCAGAGAAAGCTGTTGGACGTATGGGGCACGGATCGCCCGACGATCACGCCATCTTCGACCGCGTAATCGGCTTTGCCCCCGCGCTGTGTCCAACCGTCAAGTGTTGTACCATCAAACAGCGGTGTCCAGTTGTCCGATCGCCCCGCTTCTTTTCCATTAATCGTTGTTGTCAAAACCAACAAGCATAGAATTGTCAAACTGCATCGCATTTGGATTCCTCGCATGCTAACCGTGTCAGGCGAATTCTGAAGACAACCATTATGCGGTTCGCAGCTCCGGCTTTCTAGCCTTGTGCCTAACCCGGTATTGTGTAAATGGCCAATAAACATTCCCTCGCAAACTGGCGATGAACAACAAACGTGGGGCATATTGGTGTTTAATTTTCAGATTCAGGTTTAATAGATGTTTCGTTGGCTTCACGATAGACGGCGTCGTCGCCTGCTTTCCACTACTTTCCCCGAACGGTGGCGACGCTTTCTCGCACGGAATATGTGGCCCTATCAATACCTGACGGAATCACAACGGTCGAGAATTCACGACTTCGTGAAAGTTTTGATCGGCGAAAAGTACTGGGAGGGCTGCGCAGGGCTGGCCGTCTCGGATGAAATGCGGGTCACGATTTCGGGCCAAGCAGGTCTGTTGGTGCTGGGTCACCAAGGTTTCTATTACCAGCGGCTGCAAACGATCCTGATTTTTCCGGATACAATAATTCACCGCGAGATGGCGCAAGGGGACGGTACCATAAAGCAAGACCAGCCAATCGCCGGTGCCGCTTCGAGGGCAGGCGTGGTGAGTTTTTCTTGGCCAGACGTGCTCGCTGGCGGGCGGCATGCGGCCGATGGTCATAACGTGGTAATTCACGAATTCGCCCACATACTTGATGGGACCGACGGCGAGATGGGTGGCTCGCCACCGTTCGGCAAGCGAGATTTGGAAAGACGCTGGGCGGAGGTTTCACGACGTGAAACGAATCGCCTCAACACCGCTTCGCTCCACGGTGAGCGAACATTTCTTGATCACTATGGTGGTACGAATGAGGCAGAGTTCTTTGCAGTTGCCACCGAGAGCTTTTTCGAACGGCCACGGGGGCTTGATGAAAACCATCCCGAGGTGTTTGAGTTGCTACTGGAGTTGTATCAGATCGATCCGCGAAATTGGTGCTGAATTGAAGTTGCACTAGCGAATTCAAATGACGGTAGTTGGCGAAAACAACGTTAGCCCGGGGCGCGAGCGAGGGACACTACCACATCACCTAAACCCGTGGAACGATAAACCTTGTGTCCCTCGCTCGCGCGTCGGGCTACCGTGATTCTGGATGCCGCAGAATCACGCAAGGCCATTTACGCCAAAATATCTTTGATGAGCTTGCCGTGCACATCGGTTAGACGCATGTCGCGCCCGCTAAATCGGTACGTAAGCTGCT
Source organism: uncultured Planctomycetales bacterium (assembly GCA_965365045.1). Taxonomy (GTDB): domain Bacteria; phylum Planctomycetota; class Planctomycetia; order Pirellulales; family Pirellulaceae; genus CBDUAB01. Next base: position 5,153 of record CBDUAB010000093.1, on the reverse strand, counting down.
TGTGATCCATACCCAATAGATGCAGCATCGTGGCATGCAGGTCGTGGACTTCGGTGCGTTTATCAATCGCGTGGTAACCGAACTCGTCGGTGGTGCCATAAATCAGCCCACCTTTGACACCGCCTCCACATAGCCACAACGAAAACCCGAATGGGCTGTGATCTCGGCCATCGCTTCCTTGAGCGAACGGTGTCCGGCCAAATTCTCCGGAAAAGACAACCAGCGTTTCCTCCAACATGCCGCGTTGCAACAAGTCACTAAGCAAAGCGCCGATTGGCTGATCGACCGCCCGCGCGTTGTCGCCGTGGTTTTTGACAAGATTATTGTGCGCGTCCCAGCGATCGTTGCCTGTGTGGGGGCATGTCAATTCGATGAAACGTACACCACGTTCGACCAGTCTGCGGGCAAGCAAACACTCGCGTCCAAAAATCTGCGTTGGTTTGTTCTTGGACTCCAGACCGTACATGCGCAGTGTTTCAGCCGATTCGTCACTTAGATCAACTAACTCCGGCACGGCCACCTGCATGCGAAAAGCCATCTCATAGTTGACAATCGCGGACTCCAACTGGTCAACGTGCCCCATGCGCCGAAGCACACCGCGATCCAGTTGCCGCATCAGCGCGATTTTGGATTGCTGCAACCGCGGGTTCCGTTCGCGTGGCGTTATATTGGCTAGGGGCTTGTCGCTCGGCTTGAAAATCGAAGCCTGAAAAGACGCAGGCAGAAACCCCGTGCCAAAATTGTCCAAACCGCCCGACGGTATCAGTCCGCCATTGATCACAACAAAACCTGGTAAGTCTTGCGACTCGCTGCCCAGCCCGTAGTTGATCCAGGCACCCATGCTGGGACGTCCTTGCATCCCAGTGCCAGTGTGTATAAAGAAGTTCGCCGTTTGATGTTCCGAAAACGGCGCGATCATCGAGCGAATGACAGTCATGCGGTCAACGTGCTTAGCGACGTTGGGAAACAGGTCGCTCACCGGGATGCCGCTGTCGCCGTAGTTCTTGAATTTCCAAGGCGACTTATAAGTCGTGCCGATATTGTTGAATTGCGTTGGCTCCATTTTGGCAGCAAAAGGTTTGCCATGTTCGCGATCGAGGAGCGGCTTGGGATCGAAGCTGTCGACCTGTGACACGCCACCGTCCATGTAGAGAAAGATGATGTTGCGAGCCACTGGTGGGAAGTGTGTCGGCGGCAGCCCGGCGGCATTCGGCTTGGCCCGGTATCCATAGGCCGGGTCATTGAGCAACGCGGACAGTGCCACGGCGCCGAATCCGCCGGCGCACTTTGTCAACATTTGTCGACGCGTAAGGGGGGCAGTTTGAAATCGTCCACAATGCATGGTTCAGCCTCAATTAATGTGCACGAATTCCTTGACATTTATCAGCGCATGACACAAATCGCTCCATGCGCATTGGTCGGGTTCGTCCTCTCCGTCAGCAGCGTAGATCTCACGTTGGACGTCCAAGAACGCCAAAGCCGCTGCATCTTCGTCGTCCGTGGGAGGACGTGAAAATGCCCACACGTACGCATCTTCGAGTCGCGCGGAATCGTCGCCGTCAACTTCCAGCATGCGCCGTGCCCAGATTGAGGCCTGCTCATGGACAAACGGATCATTCAATAATATTAGCGACTGGGACGGAGAATTTGAAATGATTCTCTTACCAATAGCCATGAATGGAGCCGGTTTGTCAAACGCCGTCAAAAATGCCGACAGATGATTACGACGAATCTCGGTGTAGACGGTGCGGCGGCCATCGCCATCCAAAGGACCAGTGTCCTTGGGGCTACGGTTTCCACGCATAAAAGGGGTGATGTGCACCATGACGCTTGGTCCGAACATACAACGATCAAGGCGGCCCGAAACGGTCAGAATGTGATCACGGATGGATTCAGCCGGCAAACGCCGTACCGCCATACGGTGGAATAACTCATTCGCTGGATCGGCTTGGTCTGATTCTGGAATCGGATAGCTCGACATCCGATACGTACTCGAGAGCACAATTTCACGGATCATCTGTTTGATGGACCAACCGTTCTCGACAAAACGAAGAGCCAGGAAATCAAGTAACTCTGGATGCGTCGGCGGTTTTCCCATGACGCCGAAATCATCCACCGTCTCGACAATGCCTCGGCCCAGAAGGTGATGCCAGATGCGGTTGACCATGACACGCGCAACGAGTGGGTTGACGGGATCGGTCAAATGGCGCGCCAATGTCAAGCGACCGCTGCCTCGCACGGGTTTGGGCGTCGTTTCACTACCTAATGCAGTGAGGATCGTACGGGGGACGGTTTCTGAAGAACGATTTCGATGATTGCCGCGAATGTGAACCGGCTCGTCTTCGCCGCTGCCGTCGAACAGCGCCAGAGCTCGTTCGGGTGATGGAATTTGCTCTTCGAGCCGCTTGCGATGAGCTAGGTAAGACTTCATCGCTTCGCTCAGCGGTTGTCGCAACTCGGGCATCGGTTCCAGCATCGGGGCATGTTCTAGCAGCCAATTCAGTAAATTGGCGCGATCTCGATTGGACGCGGCACGACTGCCGCCGCGCAATGCTCGCCGGAACACTTCCGCTGTCTCCGCGGCTACTTGGGAGAGCACATTTCCTCCGATGGTCTCCTTGTCCAACAGGTTAGCCTTGACCAGTGCATTGACCGTGACATTCACGGGCGGCTCAGACGCCGCAAATAACACTTGGTCTAAGGCAAAGCCTTCCTTTGGTGTGAATTCAACGTGCACACGGTGGCCAATGTAATCGCGGACATTGTGAGCAAACCACTTCCACTGGTTGTCATGGCCTTTGAGTTGTTGCTTGACGACGCCATGCAACGGACCATTGACAACACGATGTGAGTCGACAGCTAGAAACACATCGGCATTGCCGCGATAGCGATACCAAAGTTTGTCACCGGTAACTGCGAACGTGCGGGTCTTGATGATGCCGGTAAACCGATCGGATGTCAGTTCGCTTTCGGCTGCTGCTTCATCCGAGAACCTTTTGATGGGGCGTTCGACTTTGTCGCCTAACAGTATCTGTCCGATGGCCGTCGGTCCGTTCCCAAAGCGATGACCGGAGGTGATCCAGCGATCGGCGAGGGGGCCGAAGAACTCAAAATCCTCGACCAGATCCGCTGGGCTCCAATTGCGAGCCACAGCCGTGTAATTGAGTTCACCATTTTTGACGCTTTTGATGACTTTCAGATCCGCCCAGCGCTGGCGAGAATTTGCTACAGCATCCGTGAGTTCTTTTTTGACGGCAGACTTCACGTCCTTAACTGATTTGGCCGTCGATTCAGGTGTCGTCATGACGCGAGCAAACACGTGCAGTAGGTCTTTTACGTCGCCCATTGCGGAATTCTGAAGATAGCCAGTAAGATGCCAGAGCGTGGTCGGATTCAATTCTCTTTCACTGGCGAGCTGGACCAGCGCCGCTGGCAGTGACGTGGGCGCATCTTCTTGCTGCTGGGCGGCTTTCTCCGACCTCGACGCCGCGGATTGTGGCTTCTTCGCGTCAAGTGGCGCACCGATTCGATGAAATTCGGCAGCAGCCAACAGATAGTCCGGCAAACGCTGAATCTGCGCTAATCTCAGTGCCGTGAAATGTTCACGAATTTGGCCCACGTACTCATCGCGTAAGTTGACGAGCTCGTTGAATAGTTGCTCTTGCTTCACGGGATCGGATACGTCCGCCAGTTGGTATCCGGAGCTCTGCAGAAAACCGAACATCGCATAGTAATCGCGTGCCGAAATGGCATCGAATTTGTGATCGTGGCAGCGTGCACATCCCATGCTCAGCCCGAGAAACGTCCGCGAAAACACATCGATCTGATTGTGCATACGGTCGGCTTCGTCACCTTGGATGTCAACCGGCGAGTGCGTTGCTTCGTGCAAATGCCAAAAACCGGTCCCTTGTGTCGACTGATTACTTCGGTCTTCAGGATGCAATCGAGGCGTTTCGAGGAGATCGCCAGCGATGTGTTCGATGACGAGCTGATCGTAAGGGACGTCTTCGTTGAATGCCAAGATCACATAGTCACGAAACCGAAAGGACTCGGGAATCTTAAAGTCTTGTTCGTGACCGCGTGTCTCCGCATAGCGCACTAAATCCAACCAGTGTTGTCCCCAATGTTCACCGTAGTGTGGCGATCGCAACAAACGATCGACAACGCGCTGGTAAGCCATCTCGGATTCGTCACTAAGAAAATCCTCGATTTCCTTGGGCGTCGGCGACAGACCGATGAGGTCAAACGTGACGCGTCGCAGGAAAGTCCTTTTCTCCGCGGGTGGAGCAGGGGAGAGGCCAGCTTCGTCGAGCCGATTTAGTATATAGCGATCCAAATTGTGACGCGGCCAATGTTCGTTTGCGACTGGCGGCGGATCGCCGGTACGCGGCGGCTGCCAAGCCCAGTGTTCCCGACGGCGCTTCGCCAAGTCGAACGGTTCGATTTTGGAAGTCTTTTCGATCTTGTCGGCTGGTTCAGCACGTGGATCGGGCGCCCCCATCGAAACCCACTTTTCCAACATCGCAATGTCAGCGGCGGCCAGCTTTGCATCGGGTGGCATTTGCAAGTCGACGTTCTCGTAGCGGACCGCTTCGATCAATCGACTTTCGTCAGGCTCACCCGCGACGATCGCCGGACCGCTTTCGCCACCTCGCATCCAGGCTGTCCGTGAATCAAGCCGCAGGTTGCCTTCCGGTTCGTCGGCTTCCGCGGAATGGCACTCGTAGCAATTCTGCACCAGAATCGGGCGAATGCTGTTCTCAAAAAAGTCGCGTTGCTCGGGTGTGACTTTTGCGTCCGAGGATTCTGGCTCGGCTGTGACCCCGTTCCGCGACGCCAGGACAACGGCCGTGATGAAAACCAGACGGAATTGATAAGAAATGGCTAGACGCGAAAGCATGCGAGCGCCTCGGTGTGTTGATATCCGCGAGTACGGAAGGCTTTTGCCAAGGTGGGCTGGGTAGTTAGATCCTAATTGTTCGTTCCCCTGTTTCGCAATAGAGCAAAAACGACGTCTGACTCCTTTTTGAACTAACACACGTACAATATAGAAAAACTTTGGTCCAAAAAGGAGTCAGACGTCGTTTTTGCGTCCCACAGTAGTCATCACGCTCCCGCGTGATGCCAACGTGACCATCGAGTTACGGTCACGA
>CBDUAB010000092.1:0-8219 GCA_965365045.1 uncultured Planctomycetales bacterium | reverse complement strand
GTAGCATGTTCAATTACGCCTGGGACCAGTTGCTGGCGAAAATTTCGGAAACACTGGAGATTTATCCTCAACTCAAGGGTCTGCAGGTCATGAACGACATGGGTGAGTACATGCTTGGCCGTTTTGAAAACCGTTAAGCCGCTTTTTAACCCCCTCGGCCCAACGGTCTCCCAGCGACGACCGGCCAAGCTCCAGCGCTTGTTCCGCCAGTCTCGCTGCCCGGTCAAAGTCGCCCGTCTCGGCGTAAGCGGCGGCCAATACGTCGATCGCGGTCGGAACTCCATATTCAGTTTGCGTGCAGACGCGGCGCGCCAGTTCCACTGCTTCCACACCGTTGCGAAGCTGCTCGTCGGGATGAGTAGCCAGCAGCCACGCCAAACGCATCGCCGTCCGAAAATCCTCGGGCGCAAGCTTCACCACGTGCCGATACAACTCTACTGCCTCAACCGGCTGACCCACGGATTCGAGACTTTCCGCCAGCAAGAAATACGCACCGGCCGAACGCGGATTTAGCTCAACCGACTTGCGTAGATGGGGAATCGCACGTTTCGGTTGTCCCTGTTGCTTCCAGGCCAAACCCAAGTTGAATTGTGCGTCCACGTAATCCGGGCGAACATTCACGGCACGTTGCCAGTGCTCGATCGCCAAGTCCATGTCGCCTTCTTCCTGGTGGGCTACGCCAAGATGATAATGCGCCTTCGCCATTTGAGGCTGAGCCCGAATTGCATGTGAAAATGCCGCAATAGCTTGCTCGCGATCGCCGAGCAATTCACACATCAGTCCCAGATTATACTGCACGTCGCCGTTGTCCGGATGAAGCTCGGCCACCTTTCGCAGAAGCTGCAAACCTTCGTTCCGCTGTCCTTTGTCAAACAGCCGTGTCGCCAGCGACATCATCGCGTGTGACTCGCCCAGACCCTCTCGCGGCAACTCGGGATCCGACAATAGCTCAATGGCATCGTTGATGTACCCTTCCTCAACCAAACGTTTTGCCAACAACACGGGCCAGTGGTGCATTTGACGATGATACCACCGTCCAGGAAACGGATACGCTTGGGCCCTACGTGTTGGCTCGGGCAACTTCAGATCAGCCACGTCCTGGAGGATATCCGACACTTGGGCGGGCCCCTTGTAGATGCCAACTAGTCGGCCGCGCCCATCGATGAGGAAACTGCAGGGCAGTGGCAGTGTTTCGTAGCGAGCAAAGATCTCATCATGGATGAGTTGCAGTTTGATGAGTAACCGTTCGGTTGCCACGCCAGATGAAAATGGAAACTGCATCTGCTCCAAAAGACGCGATGGCTCGGCGCGAACGGGGGCCGTGAGGCCCGCGGTGGATTCGCGAGAGCCGCCACCATCTTGATTCTGACTCAATCTACCCTTCTCATTGGGATCAAGTTGTGTCGCAGCACTACCGCGGGCCTCACGGCCCCCGTTCGCCGAAAGACTGATACGTTCACTGACAGAATCCACCGAAAGGGCCAAAACATCCAATCCGACGGCTTCGATCTCACGTCGTTGGGCGGTAAGGCTTGCCAATTCTGCCACGCACGGCGAACACCAACTTGCCCACAGATTCACAAGCAATGGACGGCCTGTCCGCGGAGCTATCGCCGTCGTTGCGCCCTCCGCGCCATCGTAACTCAATGGAGGAAGAAAGAAGGGCGTGGAAAGCCGCACTCGTGCCACCCGCGAAGCATCGCGTGGCAAGAGCTCCGTGGGCGACAGAGCAGTTTGCGTCCTATCGTTGGAGACAAGTCGTGGCAGGTTTTCTCCCTGAATGATCTCGTAGCGTGAATTTGGTCGAAGGCCCACCAACCGTTGCTCCTGACCACCCGGCCAGGTAACAATCGCCGTATACGGTCCATTTTTATCTCCCAATCCAAAATGTAACCATTTACTGGATTGTGAAAGATAACCGTCACCAGCTCGTAATGTTTTGGTCAATGGCCGCGACGTTGGCGCCGACGCCCGCAGGACGACGCGGGCACCAATCGCGTCGCGATTGCATTGAGTGCCGACCAAGCGAAACGCCAAAAACTGTCCAGGTTGAGAGACATCGTTACGCAAGAACCGAACCTGCGGTGCCGTGCGGTTGCTAACCCAAAGGTCGAGATCTCCGTCGCCATCCCAGTCGACGACGGCCAAGCCGCGTCCGTCTTCGGGAAAATCCACTCCAGACGGAGCAGAGATATCGATGAACCGGCCCTCACCCAAATTAAGAAAACAGCAGTTACGCTCCCGCGCACTAAACGACCGGCCAAGGCGCACGAGGCGATTCAGTTGCGCACCCGCACCCGACGAATCGGACGTGGAATCGTCTGTAAGCGGGTTGCTATCGGATTGCGACACGACCTGTCGCCAAAAGAAGCTTCACAAATCTCCAGTATCTTCGGTTGTAATGTAGCCGTTGGCCACTACGGCGTCGTCCCAACCGTCGTTGTTCAGATCGACGAAAAGGGAACTCCAAGCCCAACGGGCGATTTCGACTTCGGCTTGGCGGCCAATCTCTCGAAACGTGCCATCGCCTAGATTGCGAAACAAAGAGTTCCCTTTGGCGAAACGACGGTAGATGCCGCGCAGCGCTTCCCCCTTCTCGGACCAAAACTGCTGCTGCTCCACGACACGATTGCCGGCCGAGGAAAACATATTGCCCACGTACAGATCCATCTGCCCATCACGATCCACGTCACTCCAACTGACGGACATGCCCGAGCCCTCATCGACCACGCCCGCCTCGGGCGCAATATCGACGAAATGACCGCCGTCGTTGCGGTACAGGCTGTTTTTGCCAAAGTCGTTGGCGACGTACAGATCCTGATCGCCATCGTTGTCAAAATCTTCCCAAGAAGCCGCCATGCTGAGCCGGCCGGCATGCACGTCGAGACCGGATTCTTGCGTAGCATCGGCGAACTGCCATGCACGGCCCTCATCCGCTTCATTGCGAAACAGCACATTGGAACCACCGTTGTTGGCATCGTGGTAAACGAACTCCGGACGTGGCTCACCGGTGTCGGCGAGCACATTCGCGTTGTAGATACAGACGTACAGATCGAGATCGCCGTCGTTGTCATAGTCGGCCGCTGACAGCGACTGGACATCTTGATCGACGAGTGACAATGTCCCGACATGGGAAAAACGTCCCTTGCCATCGTTTTCCAGCAGTAATAGGTTTGTCGGAATTCCGGCGACCACATCCTGATCACCATCGTTGTCCAAATCGAGGATTAACGCACTGCTGGTGTAGTCCAACCAATCCAATCCCGATTCGTGAGAGACGTCACGGGCGGTGCCGTCCGCGTTTTGCACGAACAGTCGATTTGGCAGCCCTCCCGGTTGGCACAGATAGATGTCCTCCCAGCCGTCACCATTGACATCGCCGACGGCTAAACCACACTTAACCCAATTATTGATGCCGCTGATCTCCTCCAAACGTCGGATCCAATGATTCATGCCGTACCGCAGCTGAGATTCGAACGACGGGTTGCTTCCTAACGCCGAAAGCGTGCAATCGCGCATCCAAGTCCTGTTCGAGGACTCGTGGGTTACCTCCGTAAAGTCCGCGACGTGGATCTCATTGAGCTTAGGCAATTCAAAAGGCGGCTGATCCCGATCCCAATCCCAAAAACATTTCCAGGTGGCAATCTGCTGCAGCGTACTGCTTTCGCTGGTGGCACGAAGCTCAATGCGATTCACCGTCGTGACAGGTGGAGGATCAAGATCTATTCGGACGACTTTCACCGAGACGGTTACATGGCTGTCGTCGGGCAAGGGTGACGCGAGTTCTGTCAGGGCTGTCATAAGACCGGCGCGACCGGAATGTTTTCTGGTTGCAGTCGTTCGCTCAGTCTCTCGAGAACGAAAGACCGTAAGCGCGTGTCCGGTGAAAAGCGATTCCAGGTTTTGTGGCCGCAAGTCGTCGCACCGGAATTGTTCGCCAATCACATCCGCCAGATCGTCCGCCGACATCGCTTTTGGGTGAATGAGCTGTTTCAGCAGATGCTTTAGTTGCACCGCCGTGTTCTCGCTGAACGCCTCGCTGTCCCAGCCATCAAACTGCGGATCAAGTGCTCGGTCGGCGTCCGCCAGGCGCGACAGGACTCGCGACGTGTACAACTCGCCGACCGTAAGATTGCTATCTTTGGCGGTGTCCGTTGGCACGCGGTCGTCACTGGTCAACTTCCCCTCTTGGTTCGACGTCGGAGCCCCGCTCGCAAGTTGACGATCCGCGCGTCGCAGCCACCAACCGATTCCGGCCACACAGGTGAACAAGATCACCAACATGACTACAAACACAACCGAGTTGGCGCGGCCCATACGCCACACGTTGCAACGTTTGGTTTTTCGTCGTTTCACCCGAGCTGGCATTGTACTATTCATCGAGAAAGACAGGTCGATTGTCGCGTTGACCGAGCAGTCGGTCAAATACGTCGCGCTGAAATTGCCCTTGGGAATCGACTAAAATGTTGGGGGATTCGACGTGCGGGTCGCCATCCGTTCGCGTACGCCAAGTCTCCAGGGCTTGCTGCGCCACCGCGATGCGCTCGTGAACCGGTCCCACAAAATCGAATGCCAACCCGGCAAATCCATCGGTCTTTTGCATCGATCGGTGTGCCGTCGTACGGATTGCGTGGTACGGGTCGACCATTAGTTGCGCTAAAATCGGCACCATCCAAAGCTCACCCGATATCTGCCGTGCCGGTTCCCATCCCATGGCCCAAGCGATCAAAGCGCGTTGTCCTGCGTCGCCTTGCAGTGACCATACAATTGACGCTGCGACCGAGCGATGGTCGGCGGTCATTTCAGGTATTGACTGCCCGTACCACTGCTCAAGGGCCCGGGCGGTCCACGCAAGCGTCTTATCCAAATGACAAAGATTACAGGCGTTGGGCCGGCCTGTTGCCAACGTCGTTTGGATATTCGGACTATCCACGGTATGGCTGCGCATCGCTTTCATCACTCCCCACGTTGTGTGCGGCATGTGGCAATTGTAGCAATGGCTTCCGGTGGAAGTCGCCTGATGGTGCGTATGGGCCACGAAGACCTGTGTGTCATCAAACTCTTGGTGACACTGCGTGCAAGCTAGGTTGCCGCTAACCAGAGCATCGTCGCTGTCCATACTGAGCTTGAGTTGGTCGTCGGCCCATTCCTCGAGCGGACGATCGTCATTTTCGTCTGGATGCATAACGTGACACGATAGGCACGTCATGGTTTTTCGGGCCGCGTCCCCGTTTTGGAAACAGGGTGACTCCAGGAGGCCGTTATACTCGCGGCCCGAAACGCGTAACATTCCGTCGGACCAAAACTGCCGCTTGCCCTTCCGGATGATGCGCCGCGATTCTTCCAATCGGTCGCCAGGCCGATAGCGAAAACCGTTCTGGACCCAAGCGGCCATCTGCGCATCGTCGAGGAACGTATTGGCACTGTGGCAGGCACCGCACACTTCGGCGGAGCGGGCGGGTGAAAGTTTGGCCGGATTGACGATCTGGCGTGGTGATTCTTCTCCCTGTAGGCGCACGTGTTGCTCACCCGGACCGTGGCAAGCTTCACACGCAATCCCGAACTCGGCAACGTGCGTATCCATCTGATCGGTTGAAGTGATGCGTGGGCGGGCATGTGTCGCGTGACACCGATTACAAATGTAATTCCAGCGCCCCCCGCCCAACGTTTGCTCCAATCCGGGTGGATGGAGGAACGCGGCCTGGAGCGGCATCCACCGCTGCCGGTCAATGCGATACACTAGTGGAAAGAGATCCAGCATGCGACTTCTTTCACTGGCCAACCAATAAACTTGAAAGTGATGTGAGCCAGTTGTCAGCACAACACGTCGACGCGACGTGTTTGCTGCTTCGCCGGACGTTTCTCGCGTGTAATTCGCCTCGACCCATAGCTCGTCGCTGTCGGTCAATAGACGGAAACGTCCACCACCGTGCTGCAGCTCCACATCGTCAAACGAGCTGGCGATTGACTGCGGCGTTGCCACTTGAGTCATTGTGCGGTGATACGAGGCATGCCACGAGCGATAATTGTCTTCATGGCAAGACTGGCACGCCGCGGAACCAACGTATCCATCCGCGGTGACAACAATCGGGCGGTCCTCGGCTTGGTCTCGCTGGCTTGTTGGTGGCGCGGCCGATTGCATTACGCCTGTGACTTCGCCTACCTCTACGCGTGTCGACGCATCCGCTTGCCCATGCTCGTGACTGGCTTTCGCTGTCCGCGCGGACTCGACTGGTGTCTCAAGCTCGTCCACGCTAGTTTGGCTCCGATCGCATCCTGTTGCCAAACACCATCCTGTGAGACCAATGACAATTGATTTCCAGAGGAATCGCCACTCATGCACGACCATGTTATTAACCCAAACTGAAATCGATAGCGAGTTTTTGTGTCATGCTGAAGGGATCCTCAATTCGAGAAGGAATATTGTCTGAGATTCATTATGAGGTCGACAGCGATGACTGTCATTCTGAGGGAGCCTCAGCGACCGAAGAATCTTCCAACGAGTAGGGAACAGAACGGCGGTGGAACTCGTGCAACGCGCTAATCTCAGAGGATTTGCTACGTTCGTTGTGTAACGCCGCTGGTAGATCCCCATAGTCGCTGAGGCTTCCTCAGGATGACAATTGCGGCTTTTGCGCCATCAATCCTCAAGAATTTGGCAATCGCCACAATTTGGCCACCCCCACAATCCAAACCGTATTGAGTTAAATCATGTTGGCCGGGTGACCGGTTGCGCCCGACTTCAACACGTTTTGACCATGTGTTACGGTTCATCATTGATTCCATGCGTTCTGGTAGATCCTTCAGTCGCTGTCGCTCCCTCAGGATGACATTCAGCGGCATTCGAAGCTTCGAACGCGGTAGGTACTCGTAGAGCGTAAACTTTGAACATTATGGGTCCGCCTTCCAAGGCGACTCTTAATTCGACGGCCTGAAAGGCCAAATTCACGGACAACAGATTAAGTGAGGTCGTCTCATGTACAGTTCCATACAACAACATTTGGCCAAGGAGTTGGAGACAATTCGCGAAAGCGGTTTCTATAAATCCGAGCGGATTATTGTGTCTCCGCAAGATGCACACATTCGCGTCGGCGACGGTCAATCCGTGCTGAATATGTGTGCCAACAACTATCTTGGTCTGGCCGAGCATCCGGCGGTCATCGAGGCGGCACACAATGGACTGGACCGCTGGGGATACGGCCTCTCGTCCGTGCGCTTCATCTGCGGGACTCAATCGATTCATCGGGAATTGGAAGCCAAAATCAGCGAGTTTCTCGGCACGGAGGATACGATTCTCTACACGTCGTGCTTTGATGCGAACGGCGGTTTGTTCGAGACACTTCTAACTGGCGAAGACGCGGTCATCTCGGACGAACTAAACCATGCCAGCATCATCGACGGTATTCGGCTTTGTAAGGCCGGACGATTTCGTTTTCGCAACCGTGACATGCGAGATCTGGAAGCGCAACTAAAAGAGGCACAATCGGCACGCTTTCGGATGATCGCCACGGACGGTGTCTTTTCGATGGACGGATACATCGCTGATTTGCCGGCAATTTGTGATTTGGCCGACCGTTATGATGCGTTGGTAATGGTCGATGATTCGCACGCCGTGGGTTTCATGGGCAGTCGAGGTCGTGGCATTCACGAGTACCACAACGTGATGGATCGAGTCGACATAATTACGGGCACGCTGGGCAAAGCGCTCGGCGGGGCCAGTGGCGGTTACACGAGCGGCAAAAAAGAAATCGTCGACTTACTACGGCAGCGGTCGCGCCCGTATCTGTTTTCGAATTCGGTTGCCCCGCCTATTGTCGCGGCGTCGATTCGCGCGATCGAACTGCTCAGCGAATCCACCGAATTGCGCGACAAACTCGCGGACAACACCAGCTTCTTTCGCACCGAGATGAACAACGTCGGCTTCGATATTCTTCCAGGCGAGCATCCGATCGTTCCCATCATGCTGGGTGACGCCACGCTGGCGGCGCGTGTGGCGGATGCCATGTTATCCAAAGGAGTCTACGTCATCGGTTTTTCATATCCTGTCGTTCCACATGGCAAGGCCCGTATTCGCACGCAGATCTCAGCGGCCCATTCACGGGACGATCTGGAAACGGCGATCGAGAAGTTTGCCGAGGTGAAATCCGAGTTCGGACTTTAGCTGAACGGTTGAATCCGAGGATGGCAAGTCTTCGATTTGGCAGATCGGTCGATTGCGG
>CBDUAB010000091.1:0-8247 GCA_965365045.1 uncultured Planctomycetales bacterium | reverse complement strand
AGATAAGCGCAATGGGTCCAACACGTTATATTTGGATCGCGTTCCTCATGCCGCTGCTGCTCTGTCCGCCGGCATCGGCACAAGATGACGAGTCACCGGCGACCGAATCCACGAACCAAGACTCTTCTGTCGAAAGCCTCATCGAGGCGTTATCCGATTCGGATGTCGAAGCACGTCGTGACGCGGCGCACGCGTTATCGGATCTTGGCCCGCAGGCGGCAACCGCGGTTCCAGCACTAGTCAAAGCGATGGACGACCGAGATCCACAGGTCTGGTTCGAAGTTGTTCAAACTCTCGCCCGCATTGGTCCCGCTGCCGAGGAGGCAACCGAATCGCTCATAGATGAACTCGGCGGCCGCGACGATCAGCGGCGTTACCGAGTGGCTCATGCGTTGGGTAGCATTGGACCGGCGGTTATTCCGAATTTACTCACGGCTCTCGACAACGAATCGTCGTCCGTACGAATGGGCGCTGCAAGATCACTTGGCTGGATGAAAGCAGCCGCATCACCGGCGATTGGAGAATTGATACGGGCGCTCGAAGATGACAACTCGGACGTGCGCGAGCAGGCCGCCACGGCTTTGGGCCAGATTGGTCACTTGGCGGAAATGGCTCTCATGACCGCTCTCGAAAGCGAACTGGCTTCCGTACGTTTGGGTGCCGCCAAAGCGCTCAAGGACATCGGTCCCGAGTCGACAGACGTCATCGCGCGACTCGGAAGCATCACCCAAGATGAGGAGGCGGACGTACGCGTTAGTGCCCTGGCCGCCTTAGCCACATCAACAATCGACCGAACTGAACTGATTCCGATGATTGCCCACGCCTTGAAAGACAAAGACGAATCGGTGCGCGATGGAGCAATATTGGCCCTCATGAAACTTGGTCCGGCGGCGCGGCAGGCCATGCCCGATTTGGTTCAAATGCTCGGCAGTGACGATGAAAGTTCCCGTTCGGCAGCTGCGTATGCCCTAGGCACGTTGGGTCCCGCCGCCAGCAGTGCTGTACCGGATCTAATTCAGGCGCTCAAGCGACAGTCCAGCGGCGAGTCTTCTATTTCGCGCGCGATTAGTCGCGTCGGCGCTGTGGCCGTGCCGGCACTTCTCGATGCGGCCAAGGATGAAACTGTTAGCACGGAGAGTTTGGCCAAGGCGTTGGCCGGTATGGGCTCGGTTGCCATCGATCCGCTGATCGGGGCGCTCGACAGTGAAACGCCGAGCGTTCGCGCCGGCGCCGCGCGTGCCTTGGGCGGTTTCGATCCACCACCGCCCGAGGCCGTGGATCGTCTTGCGAATGCACTTTCCGACGAATCGGCACCCGTCAGAGCGGCTGCCGCCAAGTCATTAGGTGACATCGGTCCGGTGGCCAGCAGTGCCGTCGACATGCTTTTGACAGCGTCCAGAGATTCAGACGTTACCGTAAGGGCCAATGCCGTCCTTGCTTTAACGTCTTGCGGTGACAATATGGATCAGCTGTTGCCGGTCATGTCAGCGGCGATCCAAGACGAAAGCTCTCAAGTTCGCGCGCAGGCCGTTGCCGCTTTGGCCGAGATCGGTTCATCCGCCCAGCCACTCACCAGTGAGTTAATCACGGCGCTACGCGATGTCGATTTGCATGTCCGCGCCGGTGCGGCCGCAGCGCTGGGGACTATTGGCCCCGATGCTGAGTCGGCCGTCGTTGCTCTGGTCGACGTTCTAGCGGACGACGACACACGCGTGCGTGAAAAAGCCGCCGCTGCCATCGGAAAAATTGGCTTGGCGACGGCTGAGTCAACGTCGGCCTTGCGAAAGATACTTGGAAATGAAAACCAGTCGCTCGTACTTGTTGCGGTTAATTCCCTGGGCGCACTTGGTGCGGCGTCCAAAGAGTCGGTGGATGACATCGCGCAATTGTTGTCGCACGATGCACCAACCATCCGAGCGGCCGCGATTGCGGCCTTGGTTAAAATGGAGGGCGACGCCGACGTAGCCGTATCTCTGCTAGTGGAAGCATTGAAAGACGGCGAGTGGAGTGTGCGCAAAGCAGCCTGTTTGGCAATCGGGGAAGTTGGTTCGGAAGCCGTAGCAGCCGTCCCGGCGTTGTTCGATTTGCTTTCCAGCGAAGAAGATAGCGAATCAGCGCGCAATGCGCTGCGACGAATTGACAACGTAGGACCGGCTGCCGTTCCTTTCCTGATCACGGCCCTCGACACGGACGACCGACGGACCCGCTTTTACGCCGTGTATTATCTCGGCAAGCTCGGACCGGCCGCCAAGGATGCCTTACCCGCCTTACGACACCTGAGTGACGGTGACAGCGGTCGTTTTCGTGGCGCACTTCGGAGAGCAATTCAGGCCATCGAAGGCGATGAGAAATCGGACGACGAATGACGCCGACTGAAGAGTTCGCTGATTCTCATTCGACCGTGTCAATCTAAAGCATCGATGGCGGACGGTTCGCATAAATTGAAATGCCTCGTCGTATCCTCGCTGACGCAAATCAAATAGAACGTCTCATGACTCCCCCATGTGCCCCATCTTGCCGCAAAAACGGGGAGCCTCCCTGTTTTTCCTGTTTTTTCGTCACGGCGATAATTGCCTTTGTTCTGTTGTTTACAGATGTCTCCCTAAGCGATACGCCCGCGGATCCATCCGCTTTTGACCACCCGCGCGAACGAATAGAAGACGATTATGTCGGTTCGCGAGCCTGCCAAACTTGTCACGAAGAAAACTATCATTCGTGGCACGGTTCCTACCACCGGACGATGACGCAGGCCGCTAAGCCAGCAAGTGTGCTTGGAAAATTCAATGCGACTTCTCTCGAATACGATGACAAACTCTATCGTCTCGAGCGCCGCGATGATGAATTCTGGCTGGAAATGGATGATCCAAGTTGGAAGGACGGATCGCGGCGGCCACCGCGCGTCAAGCGCCAGCTCGTGATGACCACCGGTTCGCATCACATGCAGGTGTATTGGTACGCGACCGGGTACAGTCGAGTGCTCGGACAGCTTCCCTTTGTCTGGTTGATAGACGAACAGCGCTGGATTCCCCGTAACGCGGCGTTTCTGCGACCGAGTGGTTCGGATCATTCCGAGGCAGGTCGCTGGAATCTCGTGTGCGTCCGTTGCCATGCGACCCACGGTCGGTTTGGCGGCAAAGATTGGTTGCATGCTCAGACGCGCGCCGTTGAGTTCGGTATCTCGTGCGAAGCCTGTCATGGACCGGGTGGCCATCACGTGCGATTACACGAGCAGACAAAGCGTGGCGAAGATAGCGAAGTCGTTGGCAATGTGGAGCGAGATGTTGTCAATCCAGCGAATCTATCTCACCAGCGTTCGTCTCAGATATGTGGCAACTGTCACAGCGTGAATTTGTTTCACACTGTGCAAGCCGCGGATAACTGGGCGATTCAAGGACAGCAATACCGGCCGGGGAGCGATCTTTCCCAACATCGGTTTATCGTTGACAAGGAGAAGAACTCGTCGCATCCGATGCTCAAGCTGATCCTGAAACAGGATCCGCATTTTCTTGCTGATCAATTTTGGAATGACGGGATGGTCCAAATTGCGGGAAGGGAATACAACGGGCTGATCAACAGCCCGTGTTATCAGCGCGGTGAGATGTCCTGTCTGTCTTGCCATGTTATGCATCAACGAGCTAACGATCCACGTCCACTCAAGGAGTGGGCTGATGACCAACTCGCGGAAAGGATGCGGTCAAACGAAGCGTGTCTGCAATGCCACGATTCGTTGCGAGATAAATCCACGCTGCGGAATCACACGCACCACGCCAGCGGGTCGACCGGCGCGAACTGCCTCAATTGCCACATGCCCTTCACAAGCTACGGTCTGCTCAAGGCTGTCCGTAGCCATCAGATCAGTAGTCCTGACGTAGCGACTTCGATTGCGACGGGACGACCAAATGCTTGCAATCAGTGTCACCTCGACAAGACCTTGGCCTGGACGTCGCGGTATCTCGAGGAATGGTACGACAGAAAGCCCCTCGAACTGAATTTGGACGAGCAGTCGATCGCCGCCTCGGTGCTGTGGTTGCTGCGTGGCGATGCCGGTCAGCGGGCGTTGATGGCCTGGAACCTCGGTTGGGAACCTGCCTTAAAAGTGTCTGGTACACAATGGACGCACATCTATCTGACGCAATTGCTGCTGGATCGCTACGAGGCAGTGCGGGCAATCGCCTACCGGTCGTTAAGGCGCCATCCGGACTTCCAACAATTCGAATTCGACTTTCTCGCCCCCAAAGACAAACGTGTGGCTGCAGCCCAGCAAGCGATCAACATCTGGCAAGAGTCATTACAGGAGCGCGGGCCGCAAGAAACCGGCGCTGCGATCCTTGTCGATGAACGCGGGCATTTGCTGAGTGATGTTTATGGGCGTCTGCTCAAGGGTCGCGACAATCGGCGCATCGTGCGTCGGGAGTAAACTGTTGGGCGCACGCGCTACGTGGGTCACGCGAGCCGAGCGTGACTCGGAACTCAGTAAACTCGCTGTACTGCTGTTGATTTGTCAGACTGTCAACTCTGGTGATCGGACTCACGAGCGTGAATCGAACACCCATTGAGAATTCGCGCCAGTCCCGATCATCAAGCTCTCTGTCGCTTCCAGGTGCCTCTCGGCGCGAGGCACCCACGACACACGGATTTTCAAGTAAAACGAATTGAGCTGATCATGAGACGATCGAGGTGAAAACCTCAGCCAGATCGACTGTCAAGCCTGGCAAAAGAGGCGTCACGTAAGTCTCATTAGCTTTGAGCCTGTGCTCGGCAAAATCGCCGCCATCCTGATACGTCAGGACGAGCGCCGCCTGCTTGAAGCGGTCGACGATGACGTATTCTCGGACACCGATGATGTAGTATTCCCGGCGTTTGTCGATGTAATCGCGCTCCTGATCCAAGCGATCCTGGCTTACGAACTCGAATATCAAATCGGGGACGCGGGCAGGAACTGTCTTGCCGCTTGATTCACCAAACAAATAGACGCAAATATCCGGGATTCGATCGTCAACGGGACTGGTCGATACCCAGCCTTCAACGTCGACTTCTTCGACAAGCTCCTTGTGCGTTCCCCAGTAGAGCCCCAATTCGCGACGAAATGGGCGAGAGACTTTACGGTGTTCGGGACCAGCGAGCGACATCACGACAAGACGTCCTTGGACTCGCTCGTAAATGAAGGGCTCTTTGAAATCAGCGGAGGCAAACTGCTCTGCCGAGAGTTCAACACCCGCGTCCGCATCCGAAAATCGCAGCGCAATTTCTGACATAAAAGTACCACTAGAAAATACAATCACTAAGAAAATGATAAATCTGCCACCATACTGTGTCAACAAAGCGTGAATCATGTGGAGTAGTTGGTAATGGGGAGCTAAGGAGAATCCGGCATCCCGAAGTCCCCAAATTGCCGAGGCTCCGGCTCGATCGTTGCCTGTTTTAACTCCATCAACGACAAGACGTTGGTAGCATTTCGCCGCCACTTGACCCGTTGAAGCTGTGCATGGGCGATGTCAAACTGGAAGGATTGATTGTCCGCAAGACGAAGTTTCAAAAGACGCGACTTGTCCCTTTGCACGAAACTGCGGCGGCGGGGCTCGAGCGTTACCTCGTTCTTAGGAAACGGGAAGCTTCCAGCACAGACCACATCTTCATTTCGCGCTGCGGGCGCTGCCTCTCGCGTCAGGCTGTTCATCCAACTTTTCGACGGTTGTTGAAGAAGATTGGTCTCGATTCTGAGTCCGGTGGGCGCCGACCACGGATCCATGACATTCGGCACACGTTTGCCGTGAGGGCTCTCGAGGCCTGCGCCGAAGGGCGCGACAAGATTAGCCAACATGTGCTCGCGCTTTCCACCTACATGGGCCACACCAACGTCAATTCCACGTACTGGTATCTCGAAGAGGAGCGCGACAATGTGCCTAGCACTCGCATCGTTCGGTTGGCAGCCATCAAATCGTTCTTTCGTTTCTTGGAATATCGGGAACGCGCTGCGCTCGAACAGATTCGTCGGGTTCTGACAATCCCCTTCAAGAAGACAGTCTCTGGACGGGTCGATTATCTCCGAAAGGAAGAGGTGCAAGCGATTGTTGACTCACTTCGATCCACGAAGATTAAATGGTATTACGGTTAACCCGCCAACTGAGCTACGATGTTGAGTTCCGGGCGATGTCTCTTCACCAGCAGGCTATGCAATGCCAAGCGCCCTTCTTTAATGTTACTTACGGGCATCAGACTAACATGAAGACGTGCCGAGAATCGCTCCCATTGTTTTTTTGTCCCGTCCGGAAGAAAGTGTCGCTGTAGCCGTTCACGCAAATTGCTTGTTTCACTCGTGAAAAGATAATCATTGTGCGCGGTGAGCACTGCGTAGACGCCAGGTACTTCGGGCACGGACTCCCAATCAAGATCGTCCAATGGCGTGGAGGAAGTGAATTTACGCAATCCACGTTTTGTGGCGCGCTGACGCGCGATTCTCGCGACCTTGCGCAGCTTTAGCGCGCCCCAACGGTACTCGAGCGGACTGAAACCAGGCGCAAACCTCATGGCAATCTCATCGAATTCGGCGGCGAGTTCTGGGTCGCAAAAGATCTCATCGAGACTCCGATCGTTCTTGTCCGTTAGCTGCCGCCAAGCAATCTCGCTGGCAAAAATGTAACGCGACGCCTTCTGCCAATTAATATTCGTGCGGCGATTTGTCGTAATTCCCGCGCGAGCGAGCTTTCCAGATTTGCGTAATCCAAACAGCGCGCGATTTCGCTCGGCGGCAGTTCCGCTTGTCCCGAGTTGCTCGCACGCCGACTGAAACGCTTCATTAAGCGTCGGGTCCGCGACAAGACGATCCACGGAGAAACCGTCATTGGTTTTTTGGAAAGCCTCAACGATCGCTTGCCCCGTCGCTTTGAGGCCCTCGAAGTCAAGTTTGCCAGAAGAAAACGAGGCCGCTGCTTGATCCTTCTTTTTCCTTCGCGTACGTGACGCCGTAGTCGGTGCGCTGACTTGTGGCTCCTCGGAGCCGTCCAAAACGTCGCCGGTCTGGATTGCCCCGAGGCGATCCGTCCCCATGGCCACGTAATCCTCGGATAGTTCAAAACCGACCCACGACCGTCCCAGCTTCTTGGCAACCGCCAATGTTGTTGCACTGCCAGAAAACGGATCCAAGACAACGTCACCCTTGTTCGAGCAAGATCTTATGATGCGACCGAGAAGCTGCTCAGGCATTTGACATCCGTGAAAGCCGGCCCGTTCTTTAAAAGTGCCGGCTACTCTGGGAAAATACCAGACGTCGTCATCAGGGTCGAAGCCGTCAATCAAATCTTGCGGTCGCAGAATCCATGTGTCGTCCGGCATTCGTCCAATCGGATTTGCACGAGCGTCGTTGTACACAAGTTGCCTTGCGGACGGCACGCGTACCGATCGATTGTTGAACGTGAATTCCTTGGCGTTCTTTACGAAATGAAACAGGTGGGCGTGCGAACGCGTGAACTTGTTCTTGCAATGAACACCGAACGTGTAATACCAGACGACCCAACTGCGGCAATGAAAGCCGAGATTCTGAGCTTCTACCTTGAGTTCCGCGGCAAATTCGTCACCAATGGCAAGCCAAAAATTCCCGTTCGGCTTTAGCACGCGTTGTACTTGCGTCATCCATTGGCGCGACCATTTCAGATACTCGTCCCGCCCACGTGTATCGTCGTAGACGTCGTAGTCGTAACCTATGTTAAATGGCGGGTCGGCGAATGCCATGTCGACCGCACCGTCGGGCATGTCCATCATTCCCTTGATGCAGTCTTGGTTGTGTATTTGACTGAGCAACTTCCTAATATGCTTTGTCATCAGAACCACTTACTCCTGGGGCCCAAATGTACGTTGACGATCTCCGAGAACGACGGGTGAATCCTTCAGTCGCCAAGGCTCCTTCAGGATGACACAATTAGTGTAAGCGTTTTCAGTTGAATGAAAAGGTCGTGGAGGGAGGCAACCGATGCCTCGATGCCCCGGCCTCCGAATTAAGAATTGGGAGCGAGTTCCTAACCACTCTTACATGTTTCACATACGATAGCGTTTTGCCGAAGAGCTCTGGGGCGGTTTCCGCAACGCCTGCTACCCAAAAACTGCTGGGCGTAGACTCCTTGACGAAATAGTGTAACTATGTACACTATCGTCAATCGCGACACTTGCTACTAATTTGGCGACTTCTTTTCTCACCAAAACAGGATCAAACCGATGAGCACGGCAGCGTCTGATTTGACCACCCGCAATTTG
>CBDUAB010000090.1:0-8251 GCA_965365045.1 uncultured Planctomycetales bacterium | reverse complement strand
CTCGGTTCGTCACCGTTCACTACGACGCCTGCGACGGCTACAGTTGGGATTCGCATGTTCACAGTCGCGATGTCAAGAACCATTTGCTGCCGACTTTTGATGAAGCACTTTCGGCGTTGCTGGTCGATTTGGATCAGCGCGGCTTGCTTGCTGAGACACTTGTGGTGGCGCTCGGAGAAATGGGACGTACTCCTAAACCGACGAAAGAATGGGGGCGCGGCCACTGGAGCACGCTATTCCCCGCGGTTGTCGCCGGAGCCGGGATTCGCGGTGGTACAACTTGGGGAACATCCGACAAAAACGGCACCTTTCCAATAGAAAACGTGGTTTCGCCAGAAGACCTCGCGGCGACCATCTATTACGCCATGGGGATCGACCCGGAAACGCAACTGACAACCCTAGATGGTCGACCCGTCCCTCTGGTCAGCGGTGGCAGTCCTATCCGTGAGATCTTTGGCTGAGGAGTGCACATCGCTTCGCGTACGCACGAGTCACGATTTTGCTGCGACTGTTGAGAATCGACTACGAGCGTTTGACTCATTCGTTTGGCTGCGTCTTTAGCCTTACGGTCGGACATGTTAATGTAGTGGAGAACGTTTTTGCCCGAGAGTCGAGCTATCGATCATGAGAATCACACACTGTCTAATCGCCCCGGGGATTGTAGCGATCTCGTTGATTTGGGGATCGCCGTTTTGCGAGAGCAAGTTCCAATCCGCATACGGGAAGGAAAACGCAGCCGCCGCAACCGATGCCAAATCTTCTTCATCTGAATCGGATACCTCACGTACGCGCAGCGGCTTGCGGGTGCTCTATGATTTTAGTTCATCCAGCGGGGCTGTCATCAAGGACCGTTCGGGCGTGGGCAAGCCCATCAACCTGCGGATTGACGACACAAAGGCGGTTCGCCGATCCGCCGGATCGCTCGAAGTGCGCGGCAAGACTCTGATTCGATCCGAAAAGTCCGCATCCAAAATCACCGAATCCGTGCGCCGCTCTGGAAAGATCACGATCGAAGCTTGGATTAAATCAGCCAAGACCAACCAGAGCGGACCGGCACGTATCGTCACGCTCTCAAAAAGCTCTAACCAACGCAACTTTACGCTGGGACAGGACGGAGATCGATTTGACGTCCGCCTGCGAACAACGGAGACAAGCTCCAATGGCCTTCCTTCCGTAAATTCAGCGCGCACGAGTCTAACTAGAGAATTAACGCACGTGGTGTACACACGTGATCGTGCTGGCCGAACGAGGTTTTACATCAACGGCGAACCAAGCGAGGAAGGAGACGTTGCAGGAAACACATCGAATTGGGACGGCTCGCACGCTTTGGCGCTTGCCAACGAGTTATCCAAAAACCGCCCTTGGCTGGGTACATATTATCTGGTGGCGATTTACAACCGAGTCTTGTCACATCAGGAAATCGAGCAAAACTTCCAGGCGGGCGCCCGTGCGGACGCGGCACCGGCGCTGGTAACACAGCAGGATCACGCCGCGCAGCATTTCAATACTGAAATCGCTCCGTTGCTTTCGCGGCACTGTTTGGAGTGTCACGACTCGTCGTCGCGCGAAGGCGGCTTGGACTTGTCGCGAAAAGATGCGGCACTCGCGGGCGGCGAAAGCGGTAGCGTTATTGTCGCCGGCAAGGCGGCGGACAGCCTGCTCTGGGAATTCGTCGAGTCCGATACAATGCCAGAAGATCGCCCACCATTGTCGCCGCAAGAAAAAATACTTGTGCGAAAATGGATCGACGACGGCGCCGTCTGGTCGTTGAATGTGATCGATCCGGCGATCTACGCCCATGACCGCCGTGGTGGCGAGAACTGGTTGCGGCGTCTCACCGTGCCCGAGTACATCGAGACGGTACGCAGCGCGGTTGGCGTTGACATAGCTCGGGAAGCCCGTGAGATATTGCCACCGGACGTTCGCGCCGACGGCTTCAGTAACACCGCATATAATCTCAACGTCGATCTGAAACATGTCGAAGCGTACGCCCGACTCGCCGAGATCATCGTCGGGCGAATGGACGTAATGGCGTTCGCGGCACAGTTCTCGAAAAGCCAGAAGTTTACTGACAAGGACATGGGCACGCTGATCTCCAAGATGGGTAAGTGGTTGCTGCGTGGGCCGCTCGAGGAACATGAGATCATCGCCTATCGCGGCATATCGACAACGATTGCCAGCGCGGGCGGCGATTTCAAAGATGCGGCCAGTTACATCATCGAGGCAATGCTGCAATCGCCACGCTTTATCTACCGCATCGAAAACCAGCGCGGTGACGGAACCGCGTGGCCGGTCGACGAGTACGAGCTCGCATCGCGGCTGAGTTATATCGTTTGGGGCGGACCTCCGGACAAGGAATTGATGAGGGCCGCCGATGCGGGCGATCTCGATCGGAGCGGCGTCGAGGCGCAGGTTCGGCGCATGCTTGAGGACCCGCGCGCGATCGACCGGTCTGCCCGATTCATCTACGAATGGTTAAACTTGGCCCGCTTGGATAATCTGCAACCTAATCCTGACAAATTCCCAAAGTGGAGCAAAAAACTGGCTGCCGATATGCGTGAGGAAACGCTCGCGTTTTTCAAGGATGTCATCTGGAAGCAGCAACGCCCGCTTTCCGATCTGCTGAGCGCCCAGGTCACCTTCGCTACGCCTCGTTTGGCGGATCACTATGGCCTGCCATCGAGAGACGCGGGGAACGACAACGAATTGTCGCTTTACGATCTTTCGTCGGTGCCAAGTCGTGGCGGCCTGCTGACACAGGGAAGCGTATTGACGGTCGGTGGCGACGAGGCGTCGATGGTCACTCGTGGACTGTTCGTTCTGCACGATCTTCTGCGCGGCGTCGTGAAAGACCCTCCGCCGTGTGTCGATACGAGACCAGTGCCGTCGAAACCGGGGCTGACACAGCGGGGAGTTGCCGAGGGACGGATCGCCAACTCAGCCTGCGGCGGGTGCCACGCGAAATTCGAACCGCTCGCGTTTGGCCTTGAGAAATTTGACGGCCTCGGCGCTTTTCGCGACACGGATGAACATGGAAACAAGTTGCGTGACGATGGCGAGATTCTCTTCCCGGGTACGGCCAAACCTGTCGCATATCAAACTTCGGCGGAACTAATGCAACTGCTGGCCGGCAGCGAACGAGTCCGCCAGAGCATCACGTGGAAGCTGACACAGTTTGCACTAGCGCGGCCGCTTGTCGCTGCAGATGCGCCCGTGCTTGAAAGGATTCATGAGTCCGCTCAAAAAGGTGGCGGCACGTATGCCAGCCTGATAACCGCCATCGTGATGAGCGATCTGGTACAGTTGACCCGCACGGAACCCGCAAGCGACCAATGACAGCCGCGGAGCGGCGATAGCAGGACGCCTTTGCCAACGCGATGTGTGATGTGATAGAATCGAGCCCACGGAGACAAAGTCATGACGAAATCACGCATTAGCCGTCGCACCATGCTCAAGGGCTTGGGTTCCGCCACCATCGGCTTGCCGCTACTCGAAGAAATGCTTGTCTCGACCGTCACGGCCACTCCACAAATCGCCGTACCGGTCAGAGCATTCAACGTCTTCTTTGGCCTCGGGATCCCGGCGCCACTTCAGACCGAAGGATTCGCTGGCGTATTCGAGCCGCTCGAGCCGCTGAGCGACAAGCTGCTGATCATGCGGAACGTCGACCAGGTGCGGTGTGACGAGTCGGGTATCAACGCGCACTTCGATGGAGCGTCCGGCGCCTTCACTGCTGAGCCGCCTGAGGGTGAAGCCAAATCGGGCGGTCCCTCGATCGATCAGGTCATCCGCAGAACCCATTATCCGGACGGACTGCCGGCTGGCATGGTGCCGACGCTCGTTGGCGGTACGTTCTTCAGACGCAGTCGCGTCAGTCGATACGTCCACAGCTACAACGAGGATGGCACGGTCGCCGCGTTGATGCAGGAGAAACCACGCGACCTGTTTGACAGAGTCTTCGGCACCATTTCCTTGGCCGGAGATAATACTGATGCGAGACGGCAGCGACTCAAACGTAGTGTGTTGGATTCGGTTGTAGATCAATACAAGTTTTACACCGGCAACAACTCGCCACTCGGTACCGTGTCGAAGGCGCGAGTCGCCGACCACCTTGACCGGATTCGAGAATTCGAGCAACGCGCCTTCGAGATGAAGGAAAAGCCTCAAGGAAAAGGCTCGCCGGACCTACCGCCGCGTTCTCAACTGGCTCACGGCGGCCAAGCGGACCCTGGCGGCATGGGAATCGACATCACGCTTGACGAGCTATCGGCGGAATGGCGCTTGATGGCCGACCTTTACGCGCTGGCGATTCAAACCGATCGCGTCCGATTTGGTTCCTTGACATTCCTGGCGGCCGGGGAGCGCATTCGCTTGACAGGCGACTATGAGTACAACGGGAAGAAGATCTT
Organism: uncultured Planctomycetales bacterium; assembly: GCA_965365045.1. Lineage (GTDB taxonomy): Bacteria > Planctomycetota > Planctomycetia > Pirellulales > Pirellulaceae > CBDUAB01. Next base: position 3,842 of record CBDUAB010000090.1, on the reverse strand, counting down.
CCAATTCGACGACGCTGCCCAGCACGACGCCTCTGGTGACAAGGGATGCAGCCACGAGTGGTGGCATCAATTCAACGAAAAGAAGAAGAATGAGCAGCTGCGCGCCCATGCCCACATGAAGATGCGCGAGGTGGCCTACTTCTTGCAAAGACTTGACGGTGCCGAGTCGCTGGAGGCAAACGGCAAGACGATTCTCGAAAACTCACTGATCACCGTTTCTACGGAATCGGGCGACGGTCGTCACAATAATGTCAAGCGCGAGCTATCGGGCGTCTTTCACGCCATCACAAGTGCTAATGGTCGCTTCAAGACCGGCCAGATCATGGATGTCGGAGCCGAGGGCATCGACGTTTACAACACGATGCTCGACGGTATGGGCGCCTCCGACCGGCTTGGTCCGTCGGACCGTGAAGTGAATCCGGTGGACGCCATCCGTGTTTGACGATCGGTCGGGCTTCCGCCGGAAACGCTCCCTGGTCAATAATTGGCCTTTAACCAGTTGGATAGCACCACATTGTGTCGTCCTGAGGGAGCGACAGCGAGTGTAGGATCTGCCAGCGGCGCTGGGTATGCTTGTAGATCCACCACACGCGTGTTATTCGGCTCAGGATGACAGCTAGCCCTGAACACATAACAGCTTAAGAGAATTCATTAACACAAAGTGGCACTATCGCACCATTTCCGTTAGTTGTCGAATTGGGTACACATTGCCTGATCCGCAACCGACCGTTCGGTTTCGCAAGTGATTGTCGTTCTGGGACTTAGGCAATAGAATCGATATTGCATTCACTGAGATAGTGGGTCGGCGAGTGCGCCATTAACAATCTACCCGCAGTCTCATAGCTAGATACGCAGCCAGGGAAGATCGATTATTGTGCCAGTTGATCCGACAACCACCGTACCCCGCGATGGGAATGTGCTCACCTTCCGTTCATTGAGTTCTCCTTTCATCGTTGGGAACTTCTTGCACGGACTCTACCAAGGTAACCAGCGCGGATATCGGGACTTCGTCCTCGATTTCGCCACTGTCGAAGGTGCCTTCCCGAATGTTTGCGCGCCTGTCGCTGGAATCATCGAATACCATCGCTCGCAGCTCGATTATTCCTTTGAGTTTGCGAGTGTACCGGACTTTCTTCAGCGAACTTACACACTCGCGCCCTTGGTTGTTGCGATCGACTCGTCGCGGCATCACTCACTAATGAATACGGTCTGGAAATTCGCGTCCGCCGACGAGATTCACACGTTGGTCGACGGCTTCCTTGAAGAGGTTGTTCGTGCGGCAGTATGCCAAGAGGGGGTGATCCAAGGGCTTGAATGGTGTGTCAACGAGATTATGGACAATGTGCTCCAGCACGCTGACACAACGCACGGTTACGTAATGGGGCAGATTCATCCGGCTTCGCAGCACATTGCCTTTTGCATCTACGATCATGGACAAGGAATATTCAATTCATTACGGCACACGCAACACGCCCCCAAAAACGCGGTGGATGCCATCACTCTAGCCGTGAAAGAGGGCGTCACTCGTGACAAGGTTGTCGGGCAAGGAAACGGAATGTGGGGTCTCTACAACATCGTTCGTTCCAATTTTGGAATCCTTAACATCACATCCGGGTCTGGTTTTTTTGGCATCAACGGTGATGACACGAAAACCTCCACGAACGTGCCTTTCTTGAGTGCCGCGAACAACTGCACAACCGTGGACTTCCAAATTGATTTCGACAAAGGTATTTCAATTTCTGAGGCGCTAGGTGGGCACGAACCGGCGAACCTGCGAGTTGAGAATATCGAAGACGACCACAACAATGTTGTCTACCGCCTTGCCGACAAATCGTCGGGAACTGGCACTCGGCAATCCGGTGCAGCAATACGAAATGAAGTCATCAATATCACCAAGCAAACGGATTCCGTTGTCTTGTTGGACTTTAGCGGCGTATCGGTTATCTCGTCTTCGTTTGCAGACGAGTTCATCGGGAAGTTGGCCGTTGAATTCGGCTTCATTGGCTTCACCCAACGTTTTAGGCTTGTTGAGATGAACGCCACGGTTCAGGCGATTACCAATCGGTCCGTCTCACAACGACTAGGTGTTGGAAACGGAGAATGACGCTACTCGGCTGCGTAACCAATAAGGATTTGACTTCGCGAGGTACGAGCCGAAGTTCAAGCCAATCGATGCACGCGAGCGGATTTCGGTAAGGCACACTGCCGTAGCCTGTTCGGCATTCAACCTGTGACAGCCGCGATGTTATCTCAGACGTTGCCGCTAGAAATCACTGCGATTAGAGTGTCATCGTGTAATGATGCTGACCACCAATGATGGCAACCACATCGACACGACGATTCACGATCAATTCAAACGCGCGCCAACTGTCGTCACCGGTCAAGACCTCTGCGCGAATAATCGTCCGGACGATTCCATCGTCGCACTGAAGCCATTCGCCACTAAACCGCATAGCTTCTGGCCACCTTTTCCTTTGGAATGTAGCGCGTAAACCATCCTTCATCGTCCGGCATCGGCCCCAACAATCGTGGCAGTCGCCTGCCACCGTCATTCTCAGTGACTTTCATGTCGTATATAAGAGTGGGACACAGGAGATCCTATGCGCGCATTTTTCATCACGGTTGTCATAGCCGTCTTCACCTGCCAAGCGCTGCTGGCGGGCGATTGGCCGCAATTCCGTGGTCCGCGTGGCGACGGTTACAGCGAGGCAAACAACTTGCCCACGACCTGGGGCGGATTGTTTGAACCACCCGCTTGGCAGACCGACATTCCTGGAACTGGCTGGTCGTCACCAATCGTTATCCGTGATCGCATTTGGCTCACCGCTGCGGAATTGACAGTCCTGTCCGATGAGGCGCAAACGCTGAAACTAGCCGAAAATCCGTACGGCCAAGTCGAGGAATTTCAAGCTTATGCGAACGTGTCACTGCTGGCTATCGAATTGGATGTGACTAGCGGAAAGATCTTGAGGCGGCTGCAATTATTCACATGTGAAGATCCCGCTCCTATTCATCTTGGCAATACCTATGCGTCTCCCACGCCGGTCACTGATGGCCAGCATCTCTACTGCCACTTTGGTTCGCTGGGCACCGCTTCCGTCTCACTGGCATCCGGGCAGATCGTTTGGCGGGATCGCTTTGCCGTCCAAGATATTACGGGTCCCGGCACTTCTCCGGTGCTCTGCGGAGAGCGGTTGATACTGGCTTGTGACGGCGCGGACGAACAGTTCCTCGTCGCGCTCGACAAACACACCGGAATCGTTGCTTGGCGCACACCGCGCCCCAAGAGGGATGCGGTGGAAGGCAAGCTGCGCCGCGCCTTCAGCACACCACTGGTCATTCATGATGGCCGGCGAACTCAAATCATCGCACCGGCGGCGCAGTGGGTCGTGGCCTATGATCCGGACTCAGGTCAAGAGTTATGGCGGGTGAAATTTGGCCCCGGTCACGCCGTGGTACCGCGGCCCGTTTTTTGGCAGGGTTTGGTCTACGTCTGCACCGGTTATTGGCAGCCTGAACTTTGGGCCGTGCGAGTCGACGGCACCGGAGACGTTACGGATACTCACGTGGCTTGGAAATATCGCAAGCAGGTTCCTCTGATATCCTCCCCGATTGTCGTCGATAACGAGATTTATTTCGTATCAGCCAGGGGAATTGCCAAGTGCCTTGATGCGGGAACGGGCGAACTCATCTGGGAACAACGGCTCGAAGGGGGTTTTTCCGCCAGCCCGCTGGCCGGAGATGAAAAGCTGTTCTTTACCAGTGAGCAGGGAATCACCACCGTGCTGCGACCGGGCCGAGAATATCGCGAACTGGCGCGGAACCAGCTTTTTGGTCAGACG
>CBDUAB010000089.1:0-8266 GCA_965365045.1 uncultured Planctomycetales bacterium | reverse complement strand
TGTTTGGCAACGAGCTGAGCCCGGCGGACCAGAACTTTTGCGATCGATCGCCGTAACCGATTTCGAAGAGATTTTCGGACGCGGTTCGACGGGACCGTTGTTTACGGATTGCACCGAAACGGTGCTAGGCAAAAACGACTCATACCACCAACAGCTAGCCTATGGGCTGGATCATTGGCTAGATCGCATCGAGACGCGTTTCGGAATTGACATCTCGGGCTGGCAAGGATTGGCAGTGGCCGACGTAAATGGAGATGGGCTCGACGACCTTTATTTGTGCCAGGGCGGCGGGCTTCCAAACAGGCTGTTTTTGCAAAACACCGACGGTACGCTGACCGACCGTTCGGTTGAAGCGGGCGTTGACTGGCGAGACCATTCACACGCAGCCGTTTTCGTAGATTTAGACAATGATGGGGATCAAGATCTCGTGTTGGGAACCGTGTTGGGGCTGATCATCATGGCGAATGACGGAAAAGCCAAGTTCAACACAGTGGCCGCAAAGTCGATCCCTGAGGCGCCTCCACTCTCGATTTCCGTTGCCGACTTCGATAACGACGGCAAACTTGATATCTTCGCGGCCTGTTATTCCATTCGCGGCGGAAACTCACAAAAGCGACGATTCTTAGGCAGGCCGATTCCATATCATGACGCCAATAATGGCGGAAGAAATGTATTGTTTCGAAATGAAGGTCAATGGGTTTTTCGCGACGTAACCCAGGCCGTCGGCTTGTATCATCGTCGCTTTAGCATGGCCGCGGCATGGGAAGACTACGACAACGATGGTGATCTCGATTTGTATGTGGCCAATGATTACGGACGCAACAATCTTTATCGCAACGACGATGGCGGCTTTACGGATGTCGCATCCAAAGCGGGCGTTGAGGATATCTCGGCTGGGATGTCGGTTAGCTGGGGCGATTTTAACCACGACGGATGGATGGATTTGTATGTCAGCAACATGTTTAGTTCCGCTGGGAATCGCATTGCCTATCAGCGACAATTTCAGGAAAACGCTGACACCGAAACTCGCGCTGCATTTCAGCGCCACGCGCGGGGAAACTCACTGTTTGTGAATTCTGGCGACGGTTCGTTTCGAGACGTGAGCGTTGCAGCCGGCGTGACGATGGGTCGTTGGTCCTGGGGATCGCGTTTTGTCGATATAAACAATGACGGTTGGGAAGACCTATTTGTTGCAAATGGCTTCATCACTCAGCCGGACCCGGATGACTTGTGAAGTTTCTATTGGCGGCAGGTCGTGTCGCGTTCGCCGACCGAGTTCATAGCGGGTGACGAGGCGTCAGAATACCTAAAAAACTGGGATTCCTTGGGTGCGTTGATCAGTCGCGGCTATAGCTTTAGCGGGCGTGAGCGGAACTGTTGTTTTCTGAATACAGGACAACCCATTGCGAGAGGTGTCATGCCGTTCGCTGACGTCTCGGCAGCTGCAACCCTTGATTTGGATGACGACAGTCGCGGTGTTGCCGCCACGGATTGGGATCATGATGGTGATCTCGATCTCTGGATCAGCACGCGCACGGCTCCGGGCGTTCGTTTTTTGAGAAATGACCTGTCCTCGAATAATCAATCTATCTCACTGCTCCTGGTTGGTCGCAGTTGTAATCGAGATGGAATTGGAGCACGCATCGAGCTGGATTTATCCGGAGACACACCAACCAAGCTCGTATCAACTCAACGTGCCGGTGACGCATTTGTCAGTCAATCGAGTAAATGGCAACATTTCGGCATTCCTAACGAGTTGGGAATCAAGCGTTTGACTGTACGATGGCCAGGAACAACACAACCAGAAGAATTCGTGGGGCTGGTTGCGGGGAATCGTTTCCGACTGACACAGGGCTCTGGTGTAGCAATTCGCCAAGAAGTTTCCATGAGACGTTCGGCGACCACAAATCCAATCGCCATGTCACTTCCTCGACCCACTGAAGCCGCACGCATTGTGCTGACAAGACGGCGCAAGATCTCAGACGTCGCATACGTCGACTTCACCGGCGTCAAGCAAGCGGTTTCCACTCCATTGAGCGGCCCTTTACTGCTGAATCTCTGGGCGAGCTGGTGTGTTCCCTGCCTGCAAGAATTGAGTGACTTAAAAGCAAACGCAGCCCGTCTCCAAGACAATGGACTGCGACTCTTAGCTCTATCTACCGAGAGTGTCGCCGATGAGAGCGGTCAGGGCAACTTACGAAAAGCGTCCGAATTGATGCAAAGACTCAATCTTCCTTTTTCCAATGGCGTGGCCAGTGAGGCCCTGCTCCGCAAACTCCGCATTTTACAGGCGAAAACGTTTTATAGAGATAAGCCGCTGTCGATGCCCACTAGCTTTCTCATCGACAGCGACGGTGAAATTGCCATCATTTACCGAGGAGTTGTCGAAGTTGATCAGGTGATTGCCGATGCTGATCTGATTCAGACTACCGATCGCCAAAGGATTAAAACGGCACTTTACCCACTGGGGGGTCGTTCAGGAATTGGTTTGCTTCCGTTCGACGAACTGGGATTCGCCAAAGCATACTACGAAGGTGGATATTATGAGGATGTCCGTTTGGAACTTTCGAAGTTGATAGAACGGACTTCGACGCCGGTGCCTAACAAAGCGGGTGCCCAACGAACAGCTAGGCGACAAAACCTTGCGGAGGCATATCATCTGTTGGCCAATTCGGAAGAAGCTGGCGCCCATCTTGAGGCCGCCGAACATGCCTACCAAAATGCGCTACGCTTTGCTCCTCAGGCACTCGGCAGTCGGGTTTCGCTGGCGATCGTATTATGGAATCAAGGGAAGCAGAGCGAGGCGGATGAGCAATTACTCATTGCCGAACGCAATGGCACGAGTCCCGTCAAGACTCACCGATTGCTAGGTAGCGTCCGCATGAAGTTCGGTCAGCCAAAACAGGCCGCGCGACACTTTCGCAAGGCATACGAACAATCGCCCAACGAAGAGCAACTTGGATTGGAGCTCGCGGTGGCTCTGCAAGCGGACGGACGAACGGCGGATGCGGTGTCGCAATACAGGCAACTACTTGCCATGAATTCCAGTTTTCTGCAAGCTGCAAACAATTTGGCATGGATCTACGCGACGAGCTTGGATCACAGGATTCGCAGCGCGGAGGAATCACTAGAACTGGCTTTGCAAGTTTGCCGTGCGACTGATAATCGAAAGCCTGCATACCTAGACACGCTGGCGGCCGCGCACGCGGAAAATGGCCAGTTCAAGCGTGCGATCTCGACCGCGCACGAGGCGATCGAAATCGCGGAGAAGGCACAACAAGAAGATCTGGTGGAACAGATACGTCAGCGTCTCAAAGTATATCAAGATAATAAGCCCTACCGGGAACCTGTAGGGCGAGTGCCCTAGCGCTGTGGTCGTCCGGACGGACAACAGTCCTCTGGGCACACATCGTGGCTTGGCCCAATCTGGCCCAATGCCAGACGTTCCGCGGAGTTGTCCATCCGCTCGGCAACCAGTTGTCGAATCATGCGAATGAATGCCGGATGCGTTCCGGCCGTTCCCGCCCGCACCATCGTCATCCCTAGCTGTTCGCAAAGTTCTTTGGCTTCGGTGTCCAGATCGAATATCACTTCGAGGTGGTCCGACAAAAAACCGATCGGCACGACAACCACGTGTGATTGGCCGCGGGCGTGCAGCTCTCTGAGATGATCGCAGACATCGGGTTCGAGCCAAGGTTGGGTGGGAGGCCCGCTGCGGCTCTGATAAGCCAGCTTCCACGGATTGCCACCGATCTGTTCGTTGACCAGGCCGGAAGTTTCGAGAAGTTGCCGCTCGTACTCGGCGCCCGACGCCATGGCGAGCGGAATGCTGTGAGCCGTGTAAACGATTTGTGTCGATTCGCGGTGCTCGGACGGTAGCTCGGCAAGTGCCGCTCGGACGCGATCCGCCATCGCTTCGACAAATCCGGGATGGTTGAAGAATACTCGTAGCTTGTCGAATTGTGGAGCGCTCGGCCCGACTTTGTCACACGCGGCCATCACGTTTTCGCGATACTGACGACAGCCGGAATAACAACTAAACGCGGAAGTCACATAAGTCAGCGCCCGCTCGATGCCGTCGTCCGCCATTTGCCGTATCGTATCGGCCAGCATGGGATGCCAATTACGGTTTCCCCAGTAAATTGGCAAGTCGACGTTGCAATCATTAAACTCCTGTTGCAGGGCACTGATCATCTCGCGAATCTGACCATTGATCGGACTAACGCCACCGAAGTGATAATAGTGCTCGGCAACTTCGAGCATCCTTTCACGCGGCACGTTGCGACCTCGAAGTACGTTTTCCAAGAACGGCATCACGTCATCACGGCACTCGGGCCCGCCGAAGGAGACGATCAGTAATGCTTGATATCGCATGTTTGCTCACAATCCAATCATCACAGGCGTGCCGCCTCTACTACGGCGCGAACTTCGTACGTATCTGCTCGACACGGCGTCGGTTCGCACCAAAATCACTGTGTCCAACTCGCGACGCCGACCGTACATGAATTACCGACTCAGTCGGGTCAGTCAAAAACTCCACGTCATCAACGAAGCGAAAAACTTGTGACCTGAACTCCACATGCAAATAATCGGCCTCCGAGACGATAATTTGCGCGCGCGGCAACACTGCGACAATGTCATGCAATCGTTTCATCGCCGCGTCTGCGTCTCCCGTGTACGTAATTGGAGCGACTTTCTGTGATTCACGTTCGGCTTGACTTGAGACACAATTGGGTGATTCAGGACACCGCGCCAATCGCCCGCTTACAGCCCCAAGGTCCGATGGCGGTGCCGCCGTCCTCGCGTAAATGGCCACGGCGACAATCACGAGCAGGACGATTACGATCAAAGCGTACATGAGTTTTCGTATCACCTAGATAATTCTCTTCCAGCAATGACGATTCCAGACAAAACCAAATCAGGAAAGGATTTTACGTTTTCGCCACCCAGATGCTCCGACAACATTTGTGCTCCTCCACCGGTGATCAGCACGTCACAATCAGCCGCCAATTCCGACTGAAGTCGTCCAATAAGTTCACGTACCGTACCGATAGATCCCCAAAATAGACCGCTGCGAATGGCCGCGTCGGTGTCATCGCCAATCGCCGGTGGCGGAACTGCGTCTTCGACGGGTTCGACGAGCGGCAATAGATCCGTAACGCGGTGCAGCGCGTCGGCGGACATGTGCCAACCCGGCGCGATAGCACCGCCTACAAAACGTCCGTTTCGATCCACGGCGTCCACGGTGATCGCCGTGCCGGAATCAACGATGATTATCGGCTGATCGGGATTCCGCAGCGCCTTGGCAGCGGTCGCTGCCGCGACCCGATCGGCGCCGACAAAGTCGGACAGTTTAACGTCGACCTCAATAGGAAAATCCTTGGACCGCAACAATGTCACCTGCATTTCACACCGGTTTTCTCTCAACCACTCGCGTAAATGCTTATCAGCGGCTCGAAAAACGCTTGCCACATAGCAATGGTAAACACCGGTTTGCAGCCAAGCATTGAGCCTGTCGAAATCGAGTTCGTGCGCCGCAACTTGCAACGTGTCATCGGGTCGTGGAACGGGCAGTGCCGCGGGCGAGGCAAAGGCGCCACAACGCAGCGACGTATTGCCAACGTCGATCGCAATCACTTTGTCATCGCTCGCATACATGCCGTTTTCGTGAGCGCGTTAATTGGGTTGTTTTACTCGGTCGAAGCGGCCACGAGCTGCGAACAGATTGCGTTGACCAACTCATTCAATCCCTGTCCAGTAACAGCGGAAATGAACAGAGGTCGCGATCCGATTGCTTCACCGAGGCTTTGTTGGACTTCGCGAGCAGTTGGTAATTCAGCCTTCGTGATGGCCACGATTTCAGGTCGCTCACCCAATTCTGAGTCAAAACGCGCTAGCTCGGCGCGAATTGCGTGGTAGTTTTCGATTGGGTCGCTGCCGTCGACGGGCGACGGTTCGACCAAATGCACCAAAACGCCAGACCGTTGAATGTGCCGCAGAAACTCGTGTCCCAATCCAATGCCAGTATGCGCGCCTTCGATGAGGCCGGGAATGTCGGCCATCACAAACGAACGTTCGAAATCAACTCGCACCTGGCCAAGATTGGGGTGCTTGGTGGTGAATGGGTAATCCGCGATCTCGGGACGCGCCCGCGAGAGGCGGCTTAGCAAAGTGCTCTTTCCCGCGTTCGGTTTTCCGACAAGGCCCACATCGGCAATCGATTTTAGCTCCAAGATCAGAATTCGCTTTTCGCCTTGCTCGCCCCGAGAGAATTCAGTTGGCCCCCGGTTGGTGGACGATTTAAAGTGGACATTTCCACGTCCTCCTTTGCCACTGCGGGCAGCAATCACCTGGTCCCCAATCTCCGTTAAGTCCTTAATCGTGAACCCACGTGTCGCATCAATGACAATCGTGCCTGGTGGAACTTCGATTAGAAGATCGGCGCCACGGCGGCCGTGCCGGTTGGACCCCTCACCATTGCGACCGTGCTCGGCCTTCCACATCTTGCGATGGGCGACTTGCGAAAGATGATCCACGCCCTCCCTCGCTTTGATTATGACGCTGCCCCCATTTCCACCGTCTCCGCCATCGGGACCACCCTTGGGGATGAACCTCTCGCGACGAAAACTGCAACAACCGTCGCCACCCTTTCCCGCGATGACTTCGATTTGGACGCGATCAACAAACATGCTTGGCTCAATGAAATGGTGGATAAGACCGAATTCATTCAGCTTATGCGAGTGGCAAGAGAAAGCCAAGGTCCACTGGGCTCACTGAGCCATGGGGCTGGCGCCTGAAAGCACTATTTTCCGCCGCAACTGGCGAATCGTTTCCTCGTAATCTCGGCGCTGCGCCGCCCAGCTGTTTTCCGCCTGCTGGATCTCAGCACGTTGCCCATCGAGTTCTTGTTCGCGTCCCACGAGCCGGGCAGCCTGCCGCTCGATTTCTGCGTGGCGGCGCGAAAGCCATTGCTGTAGCTTTTCACGTTGTCGACCAACTTCGCAATGCCTCGTTTCCAGACGCGCGACGAGCTCTTGCAGTTCCTTTCGCTGTTCGCGCATCGAATGATTGGCCAGATGGAATTGATCCGTGAGCCTGCGCCGCAACTCGGCCAATCGCTTCGTGAGCTTGGCAGGGGACACTTCCTCACTCAGCCGACCCCAAAGTTCCTCGGTGCATATCCGCATTTCGATCGCTTCACGGTACATACGCGTGACATCCGCATGGAGCTGTTGAAGTGCCGTACGTCGACGCTCGACTTGGTCAGATTGTCGACGCACTGCCACCAGTTGCTGTTCGATACGTTGCTTAGTACGCGAGTGGTCGGATTCGCCCCGTTGTTGCTGTTCGCAGCGTAGCCGATCAAGCTCGGTGCGTTCCTGTTCGAGACGTTCTCGTTCGCTGGCTACGTCCGCCAATTGGGCCTGCAACTGAAGTTCACTCTTGTCCAATTCCTGAAGTCGCTGCTTCCAGCGCTGCAGTGATTGTCTGAGTTGATCGCGATCGTAGCTATCGTCCAATCGTTGTTCTTGATTGTTTGACTGGAGTGCTAGCTCGGCCGTAGCTACGTCCGTCGCCTGCTCCTGAAGCATTCGCCAACGCGTTTGAAACTCCGTCTCGCGCTCGGAAAGCTCCTGTTCCTTCTCGCGTTGTGTCAACCGTGTCGTACGGAGGTCATTTTCCATCTGCGCAAGCCGTGCGTTGAACTCGGCTTGACGGCGGTCCAATACATATTGTTGGTCTTGCAGTTGGCTGCCGAGTTCACGCGCGTGTCGTTCGAGTTGCTCTGGTGCGCCCGCCGGGCTTTGTCCTACAACGGCGTGCAGCACGGACGAACTGACGGCCGGCGCGTCTTCGATCTGCGCAGCCGAACCACCATCGTGTGGTTCGTCAATCCGCGTGCGTCGCACGTCTTGTGAAGTTTCAGAGTATTCTGCGTTCATGGTGTGGTTTGTCGCCGCAGCGGTTCAGCGACGAGTGCTCCGTGGCACATTTGAACTCAGGATTGTTTCCACCGTGAATACACGGTTGACGTGGGCGTTGGAATCATTGAAATCGTTAGAGTCAGCGAAATCGATCTAACTTAACACACCTTGTTTGATCGACCGTAAGCGGCGATTTGTTAACCCAACCTGTAGGAAAAACCCCACACCACGCTGCCAAAGCTAGCTTGAGATGCCGTTCAGCGATAATAGCGTTTAATGAAGCAATGCTAGCGTGTCATTCTGAGGGAGCGGGCACCGACGCGCAGCGTTGGTCGGCGACC
>CBDUAB010000088.1:0-8313 GCA_965365045.1 uncultured Planctomycetales bacterium | reverse complement strand
TGCGCTAGAATCGCGTCGAACAATGCACGCTTTTCATTGAGAACCTGGTCAATGCGTTCCTCGATCGTGTTCAGCGTCAGAAAGCGGGATACCGTGACGGGACCGGTCGAACCGATGCGATGAGCTCGGTTGATCGCCTGATCTTCGACCGCGGGATTCCACCAGCGATCGAACAGAAAAACATAACCAGCGAATTGGAGATTTAAACCGACGCTGCCGGCACCGTAACTCATTAGGATAACGTGCGCCTGAGCGTCGTCTTTGAATTGCTCGATGATTCCATCGCGGCGCGCGCTCGGTATCTGACCGTGGTACTCAAGCGGACCAAACCGCCCGAGTTTGTCTTTCAAATGACGAAGCGTCTGCACCCATTGGCTAAACACAATTGCCTTTTGTCCGCTGGCTGCGATTTCGTCAAGATCCGCTTCCAAACGTTCCAGCTTGCTACTGGCCTTCGTACGAGGATCAAAATTACATATCTGTTTTAGTCGAAGGACCAATTCAAAAATATGTTGCACGGTGATCGACTGACCCATTTCGGTCAGACGAATGATGCCCTCGGATTCGGCCAAGTCATACGCCGCGCGTTGTTCCGGCGACAAATCGATTTCCGCTTCACGAAACAGCTTGGGAGGCAGGTCGCTAAGTACCTGATCCTTGGTGCGACGCAAGATGTAGTCGTTTACGCTCTGCCCCATTCGGCGTGGTGTCATTGCGCGCGAAAGGAGCCCCGGCGCGAGAAACTCAAAAATGCCCATCAGGTCTTCGGCACTGTTTTCGACCGGCGTTCCAGTCAATGCCCAACTACGTCGTCGTGACAGTTGTCGCACGGCTTGGCTGGTTGCGCTGAGGCGATTCTTGATGCGTTGTGCCTCGTCCAAGACAACAAGATCGAATTCACCCGCCTCTTGACTCACAACTTGTTGATCGCGAACCATCAATTCGTAATTTGCGATCCGTACCGGCGTGGCGTTGTTGCGCCATTGCCATTGTCGGGTCTGCTGGTTTCCTCCCACCACACTGACCGGAATCTCAGGAGCCCACGTGGCAAACTCGCGTTGCCAATTCGTTACCAGCGGCTTAGGGCAGACTAGCAAAATATTGCGAGCCTCGCCGCAACGTAACAGCAAACGGATTGATGAGATTGCCTGCATCGTCTTTCCCAAACCCATTTCATCCGCCAAGATCGCAGCCACGCGCGGATACAAAAAAGCCATTCCGTGGAGCTGATAAGGAAATGGATCGTGAGGGAAATCGAGCGCATGTGACTTAAACCAAGTATCCAGCGGTGGCTGTAAAACGTAATACAAGCGGTCAACAAGTTTGACGAGGTCGCGAGGCGGACGGATGCGGGCAGGAGACTCCGTGGACTCAGGTTTAGGCTTCCCGCAATCAATCGGCTTGTGAGCGGATGTTTTTGGCGGAACTTCACTAGCAGGACTACTTGGCAGTTTTTGGGGCGCCCCCACAGCCGGAAACGCGTAGCCGCTTGTTCTGAGCTGAGGCTTGCCAAAGCGAACGGCGAATGTCTTGGGTCGTTCAAGCAGCGGTACCGAGCTGACTTCAATCTCTGAGTCGCCGCGTCCAAGGGCCAGATTCCATCCCAGCGCGAACAACTCCACGGGTATGCCAAGCTGGGATTGCTCACGAAAAACGACCGGCAGATCGTCCAGCGAATCCGTCATGCGAAGCGCTCCACCTTTGTACCGTTGGTGATTTGGGACTTTTTAGTGCTCATGACTTGACCTCGATGAACGTCGCATCAATCGCTCTCGGTCGTTCAGGCCGCCGCGTCACGCTGGGCTTCGCGAATAGCATCGCGTATCCGACCAAACGGTTCTGCGAAGGACAAGCTACTAAAATGCTCACGCCATAGCTTCTCGATTGCTGCCTGATTCTCGCGGTCAAGCGGATGCAGCCAAGCTGGTTCATCATTCAATGCCAGGGGCACAAATCGCGAGCGGAGAACGTCCACCGACTCGTCCATTTCATCTGGAGTCGGCGCCAACACCAAAGAGATCGGCGACATTTCGCGCAATTCCATGACATCCTCGACATCCGTGCATACCAAGACGGGCTTCTGCTTGGATCCGCGGACCAATGCTTGCCCAATCTGTTCGCCACAAAGATACGGCCGTAGCGTTGACCCGTAGAGAATCTGTTGTGCCCGGTTAGGCTTCAATGGAGCCGTGCAATGAAATTCGACAGGGCGACCTTTGCTATTCAAGATCAGATAACCACCAATAAGCAAGTGTTCCGACGGCTCGAACACCGTAAGAAAGCCAATCGTAATATCTCGAGAAGTGCTAGCTGTCATGGGTGTGCCGGGCGAGGTGTCCGATCTCCGGAAGGAACAACTTTGCGGTGAAAGTCAAGACACAATCACGAATTTGATCGGGCCTTTGGCCTAAGTGACTTTAACTGTCGTTTTTTTACTTAGAACGACATAACGGCAAAAGTCACGTAGTTGTGGCGGTTTTTGGCACTACGGTCAGTCCAGTTGCTAGACAGGCACCACATGTTCCATTTATACTGAGAGAATCAATCGTCTGAGTTAATGGTTACAAACAGGAGAATCCCCTGATGGCGTACGATCCGCAGCAGAGTCCTTATTTTACCCATATTGACGTTTCTCCTACGTCGTCTCCAAAATCCAAGTCAGACGAGCCCAACACGGATTTTCTGTTGCAAAACTTGCTAGCTGGCCAGCAGCGCACCAACGAACTGCTCGAAGAGCTGACCAAGTTACTTAGCGCGCCGCAGAAGCAACGTGCGAACGAGATCAACCAGTGGAAGGAATCACATCCTTACCTTTCCAAGTCGTGTCGCGAAGCTGCTGAATCGCTCAGCAACGTGCAGACGGAGTTTCTGCGACAATTGACGGAAGAAATCAGCGATAACTCCGAGCACTTTCTCGAAGGCGATTTCATGCTCAACGAGTTCGTGGACCGCTACGGACCACGCTTGGCGCATCTCAACGGAGTGTTGCAAGTACTCTCGCAACTGAGCGCCGTTACGAACGCGCCAAATCAACAACCTGAAGTTGGCGAATAGTCAAAGAGTATTGTGGCCTTCTCGCTCCGAGGCTGTGAAAAAATCGTCCAAAGTAGTCGTCACGTTCCTGCGTGACGAGACTCGCGAGCGAATGATCCATCATCATTCCACCAGCACGAGCATCGCAACATTTGAGGCAGCGTCGATTCGGCGGACCTGTTTCGTGACCGTAACTCGATCGTCACGTTGGCATCACGCGGAGCTTGATGACTACATTGGACGACTCTCACCACCTCAGCGAGACTAATTGCTAGGCAAGTCCATTTGGCCACATTTTTTCATAGCCTCTCCGCGAGCAGGAGTACCGACTCGCGGAGCGAGTCGGCCACACTCAAACACCATCACGCCGCGCGCGTCGCCGGTTTTTCCGCCTCTGCGTTTGGAACCACCTCGGCTGGACTGTTCCAGCTCTTGCCGATTCCAAATCGCTGCAAGATTGGCCATAGCAAGTGTGCGTTGTCACGCAGATAGCGTGAGCGGAAATAATATTTGGTAACGCACCGACTATGCAACTCCGCAACCTGATCGGCAGACAGATTCTCATAACGCATCACCGGCGTGTAGACGTTGTACTTTGCATAGTCAAAGTCCACAATCTGAGACTTGACTTGCTCAAAAAACTCCGTGCCTGGATAAGGCGTCACGACATTAAAGTTTGCAAACGTTGGATTCACTCGACGTGCGTAGCTGAGCACATCCAGAATGCTGGCTTCGGTATCGCTGGGAAATCCAACCATGAAACCAGCAACGGTACGTATTCCCATCCGCCGGCACATCTTGACGAAACGTCGTTGACGGTCATCGTCGATCGGCGCTCGTTTGTGATTTCGCAGTGTGTTTTCGTCAGGCGTTTCGATGCCAACGGTAATGCTCGTAAGACCGGCTCGTTGGAGTTCGTGTAAAGTGTCCTCACGCAACAGATCGATGCGTCCCTCAATCGAGAATTGGATTTTGTACGGTAGACGTCGGATACCGTCGGCCAATTCCCATGCGAGGCGCCGGTTTAGACCGAACAATGGGTCGCGAAACTTAAATGAGCGAAAGCCATACCGCTCAAAGCCATGCTGAATCTCCGCAACGACATTTTGGGGTTCCCGGAAGCGTGTTTTGTTTTCGACAATAATGTACGGACAATAGTTGCAGGTAAAAGTACAGCCGCGACTGAGCTGGACAAACGAAGTCGGAAACTTCCAGAAATCATACTTGATGCTGAAGCGGCGATAGTCGAACGGTGACCAATCCGGCCATGGCAACGCGTCCAAGTCTCGGACACTGCCTACCGAAACGGCCTTGTCATCGCTTTGCAATACCTCATCGAGGCGCCACAGTAACTGCTCCGGTTCTCCCTGAACGATGGTCACATGCTCCAATTCGTCAAATGCCGTGGGCAGGGCGTGGGCTACCTGCCCAACAACCAATACACGCGTGTGCGGGGCACGCTGGAGCAACGTCTTGATCGTCGCAATCTCGATGTCCAGCGTTAACAGTGACGGATTAAAGATGTACAAGTCACCTTTTGGAAGTCGGTCCTCGACATACTCAACCGTATGACCAAGCTGGCGAAGAATAGCCGCCAAGTAGGCGTAATTTAACGCGACCGGCCGGTAATCCCGGCGATACCAACGACGCACGAGGCGTCCACGCAGCCCGCCACCCCCAGGATACATGCCTACGCCCATGCCACCGGCAAAGTCCTTTTGAGCGTCGTTGCGACGTGTATCCCATAATACCGTATGCATGGCTTACTCTTTTCTAGCTTGCGTTGTTCAGGGCGTGATTCGTTCGACAGCGCCACGTTGTGTCACGGAATTGCCGTACGTTCTTTCGAGTACAGGATGACAGAAATCCGTGCTGTCCCATCAAGCCGCTTTACGTATCTCCAGTTGTCCATGCCGCGCCGCTGAGTTCACTTGGTGCGCGGCTGAATTCACTTGCTGCGGGGCTGTCGGCCGACGCCCCAAGAACAAGATTCGCCCGCCGGGCGCAATAAAGTAACTGATGTCCCGCCAAGTAATTACATGACCCGCACAAGAACTCACGAAGCCTAACCACAATAGCAGTCCACACAGTGGGCTGAGCCAAATATCAAATTGCCGCGCGACTTTTAGATCCGATCCTTTTTCAGGTAAGTAAGTACGCACCATGTCCTGCCGTAGCGCAACACGTATAACGCTCGCCGAATACATGCCAGCGGCATTCGCCAGCCACCACCAAGCCATTCCCTGCCCACTCAGCAAATACCAGCCGGCGATTCCCAAGGATCCCCACAGAGCCAATAGGCAAGTCGTCAGCGCGGCAAAGCACAACAACCACGTCCGGTTGGCATAGTGGCGACCAATTAGGAATTGCCGCCGCACGAACTCGGCCAATTCTCGCAGATTCGTGTCGACGTGTGAGGCAACCATACTGCGAGGTTCAAAAGCAATAGGTAGCTCGGCTAAACGCAGCGCCCGGCTGACGACAAGATCGTCGCTTAGTGTTCCCTGCCAAGCATCGGCGACGGAAATCTGCTCAAACAAATCGCGGCGTATCGCCCAGGAGCCACCCCAAACCAGAAAATGCCCTCCGGGGCCGAAAAGGGCTGCCGCGGAACTGTTGAAGGAGTAAAGCAGCAGGTTTGCGAGTGTGTTTCGCTCCGGTATGAACCAGCGATAGCCAGTAACCGCCCCATGACATTTTTTACGTTCGAGGCTGCCGACCAAGGCGCGCAGCCAATCTGGTTTGGGGCGAATATCGGAATCGGCGAATGCCAATACGTTTACATCGTCGGACAGTTGGTCGATCGCGTGCCGAAGATTGTGTGTCTTTTGACCGGTGTCCCATGCCCGACCGGCAACCAGCAATTGGCCGGCAACACGAGTCTCATCAGACAACAAATTCTGAATGATCTGGTGGGCCGGATCGTCGCGAGACTCCACGACAAACGTCACCTCGTAGTTCGGATGATCTTGCTGCAAAAAGCAACGTAGATTCTCGGCAAGACTAGGCTCCGCGCCTTTACAGGGAACCACGAGAGCCACTTGCTGCCAGGGAACGACGCCGGGCAAGATGTTCTGAATCCGTGTTCGCGCGAACCGGCGGTTCTCCCAAGTGGCCAGAATGAGAAAGGCGTGATAGCACCAGGCAAGTAAAACTAACGTAAGTCCGGCGGTCCACAGCATGCGAACGAGCCCCCACTCGGTTGGCTGTTTAGCGGCAATGACGAAGCGAAAGTTTCGCTAACCGTTAAATTCGGCACTCAACGTCAACCGAGCCACGAAAAATTTACCCCGAGGGAAATTCGAAGACTGAAGACCCACAGACCCACAGACTTACGGACAAACCAGCCACAGTTGCCCCGCAAGTGACGTGAGGCTATCCTGCTTTACATGCTATCACTGAATTCACCGAACACGGAATCATCGAATTGCAACTGCCAACATGAACATGCAATCTGACAGCACAACGAATCTCGAAGCCGAAATCAAGGCGGCTAAAGAAGCCCTCGATGCTCACACGCGCGGAATTGTCGAGTGGCACTTCAACGACGCGACTGGCTGCCCGTTTTGGCTGGAAAAGAAGCGCGAGTTGAGTTTTGACCCCCTTACCGAAGTTCAATGCTACGACGATCTCAAGAAGTTCCCGTTGTTCGAAGACGACTGGCTGCGTGGCGGACCGGTGCGCCGCTGGGTGCCGCAAGCTTACTCCGACAAGCCGATATTTGTATTCGAGACGGGCGGTACGACTGGCATTCCCAAAAGCCGCGTTGTCATTGAGGACCATTGGATTGATTACGAGTTGTTCAGTAATACGCTGCCGGACGAGTATTTTCCCAGAGGCGCCAACTGGCTGATGTTCGGACCATCCGGACCGCGACGCTTGCGCTTGGCTGTTGAGCATCTATGCCAATTCCGCGGTGGCATTTGTTTTTGTGTCGACCTCGATCCTCGTTGGGTCGTCAAGCTGATCAAAAAAGGGTGGATGGAACATCTCGAGGAATACAAGAAACACTGTGTCGACCAAGCAATCACAGTCTTAACCGCCGAACATGATGTAAAGTGCATTTTTGCCACGCCCAAACTATTGGATTCGTTGGCATTGGCATTAGAGGACCGCGGTACCAGCCTTCAAGAAATTGGCATCACCGGCATTTTTTCCGGCGGTACCGAGTTTACGCCGCAATGGACAAGGTATGCCGTGGAGGAATTGCTCGGCGGACCTCCCGCGGAAAGCGGCATCTATATGACGCCAACGTACGGCAATACGCTGATGGGACTCGCCTGCAGCAAACCAGTGACAGCCGAGGACGATTATAAGATCAGCTACTACGCCCCGCAGCCACGCGCCGCCACCGAAGTCGTTGCTTTCGACGATCCGAGCACGCTTGTGGGTTACGGCGAGACAGGTCGCGTGAAACTCACAACATTGACCAAGGAATTCTTTGTGCCCGGCTTTCTCGAACGTGACGAAGGTGAACGCGAAGCTCCCTACGCGACGTATCCGTGGGATGGCGTCAGCGGCGTGCGGCCCTTCCATGAACTTTCCTCAGCGACAACGGTCGGTGTCTACTGATTCTGCCGAACCCGCCTCCGTGGTCGTCTCGTTATTGGAATTGATGAGACAATGTTGGGTTCATTTGTGATGAGCCTGCCAGATTGGATCAAGCCCGTAGAGTTTCCCAAGGTCGAACACGTCAAAATGACCTCTTGTTCCCGGGCTCCGCCCGGGAACGCACTGCCCCAGAGGCTCTGCCTCACAAACCAGAGAAGATCGCGAGACCGACTCTTCAACGTCATGTGTTGAGGCGGAGCCTCACGAACAGCGCGTTCCCAGGCCGGAGCCTGGGAACGAGTGCAAGAATACGTGTACTAGCGTAAGGGCTATCCACTTCACTCCACCGACCCCGCGTCGGTGGCTTGCTGCTTGACCGCTACCAGGCAGCATCGCACGAATAATCGGTCGAGCAGATCGGTTTCCATTTGAGCGCCCGCAATCGAGACCGAAATAGAACGCAGCCTCCATTTCGCCCTCGGCTACGTCGCCTCAATTGGTGAGTGTGATCCTCGGCCGATGTTGGTGTGTCGCTCGATGTAGCTGTCAGGCGTTGTCCCACCGACGCAGGGTCGGTGGAGGGAAGTGGATAGCCCTTACGAGCGTATACTATCCCTCCTACTCTCCTTGTTCCCAGGAACGCACTACCCCGAAGCTCCGCCGCCTCGCCACCAAAGGCAAACACAATGACCCGCTCACGCTATCGCTTTGGCGATGACCGCTATCCCT
>CBDUAB010000087.1:0-8332 GCA_965365045.1 uncultured Planctomycetales bacterium | reverse complement strand
TGTTCAGGTATCGAGATCATATCCCACATATTAACTCTCGCATCGTGTTTCGGTTCTAACATCCGATGTCCATCAGGCCTCCGCCGCCGCCGATATCCGCCCTATTGCGGATGTTGGCCGCGTCGACATTGTGATACGAGAAGAACGATTGGATGGTACGCAGCTCGCCGACATCACCGCGCTGCACAAGCTGGCGTGCCCGTTGCCATTGTGGATGGTGACGGTACATGAATGCTTCCATTAGTTTCTGCCGGGGAAATCGTGCACCCGCTTCAACAAGCTGCTGACCTTCGTCGGCCGATAAGCCAATCGGTTTTTCGCAGAGGACATGTTTACCCGCCTCGAGCGCTTTGATCGACCATGGCACGTGGAGGTGATTCGGCAACGGATTGTAGATTGCGTCGACCTCCGCATCCGCGAGAAGTTCTTCATAGGAACCATAGGACTTGGCGATGCCAAGGGCGTCGGCAGTCTGTTTAGCCCGGTTTGCGTCGCGCGACGCAATGGCGACAACGTCGCAGAATTCACCGCGCTGCATCCCCGGAATCACTTTCAAGGTGCCGATTTTTGCCGTGCTGAGGATTCCCCAACGGATCTTGGCCATCTGCTGTTTCTCCAGTGAAATAGTGTTCCGTAATCGGTCACGACCACGACGTTGATCATCAGTTTCCAGTTTCCGATGCCGCGCTCACCATAGTACGAAACATATCTCTGCCGGTAAGGGCACTTGGCGCTAGTGGCGATGGACCGTGCTTATTTTGATCACCTCATTGAGAGAAGTGGGGGAAACGTTAGACTATGTTTCGTCGGACAAGGACACGTGAGAATCGCCGAACGACCTCTCTGCGGTTCGCCGCGCCTCTGCGAATTCTGCGTTTTATCGCCGGAAACGGACCCGCTCTTCCATGAAAGCTGTCATTCTTCAGAAACCTGAAAACTTCACCTTGGGCGACGTGGCTGAACCGGATAAGCCCGGCATTGGCGACGCGATCGTCCGCGTGCACAACGTGGGCATCTGCGGAACGGATTACTCGGGTTACTTAGGGAAAATGCCTTTCTACAGCTATCCTCGCATTCCCGGTCACGAGCTTGGCGTGGAAGTGCTCGAAGTTGGCGAGGGGGTCGAAAATGTGCAAGCCGGCGATTTTTGCTCCGTCGAACCCTACCTCAATAATCCCGAAAGTTATGCGACTTCGCAGGGGCGGCCGAACTGCTGTGAAGAACTCCAGGTTCTCGGCGTTCATTGTGACGGCGGTTTGCGACCACGGTTTATCGTGCCGGCGCGCAAGCTTCACAAGTCCGCGCAACTAAAGCCTGACCAACTTGCTTTGGTCGAAACGTTGGCGATCGGTTGCCATGCCGTGTATCGCGGCGATCCGCAACCGGGTCAAGTCGTATTAACCATTGGCGCGGGTCCCATCGGTCTGTCCGTATTGGAATTCGTTCGTTTGAGCGGTGCGACATCCATCGTAATGGATATTAATGAACAGCGACTTGAGTTTTGTCGTGACAAGATGGGCGTGGACCACACGATTCATTTTAGGGGTGACGGTTCGGAACTCGATAAACTCAGTGAATTAACCGACGGCAAGTTGGCCAAGCTAGTCATCGATGCCACGGGCAACAACAAGTCGATGTCGGGCGCGCTGAATTTCGTCGGCTTCACTGGGACACTTGTTTTTGTCGGTATCACGACACAAGAAGTCTGCTTTTTGCATCCGCTTATGCATCGGCGTGAGATGTCGGTGCTGGCCAGCCGGAACGCGTTGCCCGCGGATTTCGACCGCATCATCGGTCACATTGAACGCGGTGAAATTAACACGGGGAACTGGATCACGCATCGCACCGACATGCAGGGCATGATCGAACAGTTTCCCACGTTTCTAAGACCTGAAACAGGCGTCATCAAAGCCATGGTGTCGGTTGACGACTAGAAAGTAGAAACAGAATTCCTCATGTTGCGATCTTGTGTAACGATTAGTTTGGTATCCGAAGCACGTGGCGGACCGTTTGTCTTCTGGGACGACCTCGACTCGGCTTTGGCGACGGCCAAAAAACTCGAATTCGATGCTGTTGAACTTTTTCTGCCATCGCCCACCGCACTCAGAACCAATGAGTTGAAACACAAACTTGAAACGCATGGACTAGCGCTGGCGGCGGTCGGCACCGGAGCAGGGTGGGTGTTGAATGGGCTCAGTTTGACGGCCGAGGAAGCGGACGACCGAAGTGATGCCATTGGTTTTGTGCGGTCGATGATCGACTTTGGTGCATCCTTCGGAGCACCGGCAATCATCGGATCGATGCAGGGCAGGGCAGGGGACGCGGTGCCTCATGACTTGGCGCTCAGGTACCTCGCCGAAAGCCTTAGCATTCTTGGCCTTTACGCGCGACAACAGAACGTCCCTCTGTTCTACGAGCCGCTGAATCGCTACGAAACAAATCTTGTAAATACGATTGATGACGGTGTGGAGCTGCTGAGGGAAGTCAGCAACAAAAACGTCAAGCTTTTGGCCGATTGGTTTCACATGAATATCGAAGAAGTCGATCTGGCGGCGGCGATTCGCAGCGGAGGCGACGCGATCGGCCATATTCATTTCGTCGACACGAATCGTCGCGCCGTCGGTAGTGGGCATCTCGACGTAAAGCCGATCGCCGATGCCGTCAAGGATATTGGATTCGACGGTTACATTTCAGCCGAAGCCTTACCTCTGCCCGACTCGCAGACAGCGGCGAAAATGACGATCGCAGCGTTTCGAAAGTGGTTTGCGGCGTAACCTTCGCTGGGCGGTCATTCCGGTTTGAGCAGGACAACTTGTGAATCAAAGTGAAAACACTGTCATTCTGAGGGAGCCTTGGCGACCGAAGAATCTGCCAAGAAGCGTGGCGTGGCCACGAACGGAGAAATCGGACGTAATTCACACTGGAGGAATTCACGCGTGTACTAATTCCGACCTTGGCCGGTAGATCCTTCAGTCGCCAAGGCTCCTTCAGGATGACACAGATAGTGCAAGTGTTTTCAGTTTGAATAACAAAATGCTCAATCATCAACTGATCCATCCCAAAATCAACGAAGTCCTGGCACGCTCTGGGCACAGCTCCAAAGTGCTCATTGCCGACGGCAATTACCCCGTCGCATCGACGATGGGTCCCAATGCGGAGCTCGTAAGTCTCAATCTTTCACCCGGATTGGTAACGGTACGTCAGGTTCTCGCAGCGCTCGTCACGGCTACGCCTATCGAAGCGATCAACACGATGGGCATGCCCGACGACGACCCGTTCAAATTAGATCACGATCCGCCATCCTGGGACGAATACCGTGAAGTGATTCAATCGGCGGGTCTCTCGATAAAATTGGAACCGATTCAACGATGGAATTTCTACGACGCGGTCGCTTCGCGTGACCATGTCCTGACGATCCAAACGGCAGATCAAGCGTTATGGGCCAACTTGCTTGTTACGATTGGAGTGCGACAGTAGCTGAAGCCGGCAGAATGTTGATGGGCAGAAGATTTGTTTGGTAGGCCAGAACGAGCGGCGCGAACACCATGGCGTTGGTTGTCGCTTTCCACGCCGCGCTGTTCCGGCGTGAATTGCGAGGGCGGTGACCATTGGCGATTCCCGCCGGAACCGCGCGGCGTGGTAACCGCCCATCAGTAGCGATACCTGTCGCGCCGCTTGTTCCGGCCTACTTTTTTTGTTCCAAGCTACGTGAAGAATTCAGCTTAGCTACGAGTCAATCCAGAAACAATTCATGAAAAAACGACGACTTGGCAACACGGGGCTCGAACTCCCGATACTCAGCTTCGGCGCATCCTCGTTGGGGGCCGAGTTTCGTGATGTTGACCTCAACGACGCTGTACGGTCGGTCCACGTGGCGCTCGATCACGGGATGGACTTTATCGACACGTCTCCATTCTATGGTCGAGGAATGTCGGAGGTCTTGTTGGGTCAAGCGCTCAAGGGCGTGCCGCGAGACAGTTACCTGCTTGGCACCAAGCTCGGTCGCTATTCGATAGCGCACTTTGATTTTTCGGCGAAACGCGTTGCCGAAAGCGTCGACATTAGCCTGGAACGCATGAAGGTGGATCACCTCGATATTTGCCTTTGCCACGACATTGAGTTTGTGGATATGTCGCAGATCGTCGAGGAGACGCTGCCTGCTCTACGCAAGATTCAAGAGCAAGGTAAAGTTCGCTTCGTCGGCGTTTCCGGTTATCCGATGAGAATGTTTCGTTACGTGTTGGATCGTGTGGACCTCGACGTGGTGTTGTCGTATAACCATTACACAATCCAAAACACGATGTTCGCCGATTTGGTCCCATACTTGATGGAAAAGAACGTTGGCATCATGAACGCGGCACCGTTCTCGGCCCGGCTGTTGACCAACGCGCCACTACCACCTTGGCATAAGGCAACTGACGAAGTCCGCCGGCTTTGCCAACAAGCAGCCGGACACTGCCAATCCAATGGTATCGACATCGCACAGTTGTCCCTGCAGTTTTCGCTTGCCAATCCAGACATGACGACTTGCATCACCGGTTCGGCCAATCCGAATCGCATTGCTCAGTGGGCCGAATGGGCGCAACAGCCGCTGGACGAACGATTGCTTGGCGAAGTTCAGGAGATTCTCAAACCCATCCACAATTGGTTTTATATCGAAGGCCGTCCGGAAAACAACGACCAACCCGTAGTCTAAACAACATTCAGGAACCAACTCATGAAAAACTCAATCTTCAAGATGATCTTTTCGGCGTCCCTACTTTTGATCAGTTTGGCCGGGGTAGTTTCGGCGCAAGACAAGCTTGATCGCACGGTCCTGCCGATTCAGGAGCCCAAACAACCGACTTACAGTGAACTCGATGTGCGAAACGTCGAGGCACCTCCACGGTTCGAGGTCAAGGCGCCCAAGAAAGCGCCCAATGTCGTGATTGTGTTGATCGACGATGTTGGCTTTGGTGCAATCAGCACGTTTGGTGGTCCGATCCAGACGCCGACGCTTGATCGGCTTGCGCGTTCCGGCCTGCGTTTCAACAACTTTCACACCACGGCCCTCTGCTCGCCGACTCGAATGTGCATCAAGACTGGCCGAAATCATCACACTTGCAACACGGGCTCGATCATGGAGACCGCGACGGCATTTCCCGGCAACACGGGACAGCTACCCAATAGCGTGGCGCCGTTGGCGGAGATGCTCAGGCTTAACGGCTACAGCACCGGCGCGTTTGGCAAGTGGCACGAAACCGCAGCTTGGGAGACCAGCGTGTCGGGTCCTTTCGATCGTTGGCCGACCCATCAAGGATTCGACAAGTTCTATGGCTTCATCGGCGGCGAGACGGATCAGTGGTATCCACTGGTCTACGACGGCGTTACCAAAGTAAATCCGCCGAAAACGGAAGGCTATCACTTCACCGTCGATATGACCAACCAGGCGATCAATTGGGTCAAGGCGCAGCAGTCGATGACGCCAGACAAGCCCTTTTTCGTGTACTTTGCAACAGGCGCCGTCCACGCCCCGCACCATGTCCCCAGAGCGTGGGCCGACAAATACAAGGGCAAGTTCGACAAGGGCTGGGACCAGACTCGTGAGGAAACGACCGAACGCCAGAAAAAAATAGGCGTGATCCCGGCAGACACCAAACTGGCCCCAAGGCCTGACGATATCAAGGCTTGGGACGCGCTGCCCGCGGAACACCGCAAACTTTTCTCGCGTCAGGCCGAGGTATTTGCCGGGTTCATGGAGCAAACCGATCACGAGGTTGGTCGCCTGGTCGATGCGATCGAAGACATCGGCGAGATGGACAATACTCTGTTTATCTATGTCGTCGGCGACAACGGAACAAGCGCCGAAGGCGGATTCGTCGGCATGTACAACGAGATGACCTACTTCAACAATGTGACCGAGAAGGTTGAAGACCTCATCCCGCTGATCGACAAGTGGGGTGGGCCGGAAACCTTCCCACACATGGCCGCAGGCTGGGCAGTTGCATTCGATGCACCATTCATGTGGACCAAACAAGTAGCCTCGGACTTCGGCGGCACGCGAAACGGCATGGTCATTCATTGGCCACAGGGGATCAAAGAGAAAGGCGGACTACGGAAGCAGTTTGGTCACGCCATTGATATTGCACCCACCGTTCTGGAGGCCACAACGCTGCCCGAGCCAAAGATCGTTAACGGAACGCCACAGACACCGATCGAGGGCACGAGCCTGGTTTACACTTTCAACGACGCAAAGGCCAAGGAGCGGCATACGACGCAGTACTTCGAGATGTTCGGCAACCGGGCGATTTACCATAATGGCTGGTTGGCTCGCACACTCCACAGGGCTCCCTGGCAAGCCACGAAACAGAAACCGCTGGAGTCCGATGTTTGGGATCTTTACGACGTTGCCAAAGATTTCAGCCTCACCAACAACCTGGCTTCTGAACAACCTGAACGGCTAAAGAAGTTGCAGGCGCTGTTTATGAAAGAGGCGGAGAAGTATCACGTGCTGCCGATCGATGACCGGGTCATCGCGCGCGTGAATCCCGCCATCGCCGGACGTCCGGATGTGATGGGTGACCGTAAGTCGCTCACCCTCTACGAAGGCATGAACGGCATGTTGGAAAACACTTTCATCAACATCAAGAACCAGTCGGTGACAATCAAGGCTAAACTTGAGATCCCCGAGGGGGGCGCCAATGGAGTGATCCTGTGTCAGGGTGGTCGTTTTGGTGGCTGGTCGTTGTATGTGAAAGACGGCAAGCCTGCCTACACCTACAACTTCCTTGGGCTCGAGAAGTTCACCGTTGCCGGGAAAAACAAGATTCCAAGTGGTTCCGTTTCGATCGAACTCGACTTCGCTTACGAAGGCGGCAAGGAAGATCTTGGCAAGGGTGGCATAGCCACGCTTTCGGTAAACGGGAGACCCGTCGCCGAGGGTCGTATCGAAAAGACGCAACCTTTGTTGTTCTCGGCGGACGAGACCGCGGATGTCGGCTTGGATAATCAAACACCAGTAGTCGAGGGAATCGGCATCGGACCGGAAGAAACCCGCTTCAGCGGCGCGATCGACAAGGTGGTTATCACAGTGAAGTAAGCCAGCCTCATTCACCTGCGAGGCAGATTCCACATGGTCGAGATGGAGAATACAGATGTTACTCGATTATTTTGCCCTCGCCGTCCTGGTTATCTTGTTCGCAGCAGGCGTGGTGATCTGGGTCCTATTGGGGATCATGCCCGGCCGCATCGCCAGAGACCGCAATCATCCCCAGGCCGATGCCATTCGCGTCTGCGGTTGGTGGGGGATTCTCACGATGGGTTTATTGCTGCCACTCGCCTACATCTGGGCTTACAGCAACCCGCGCTGGCGCGATGCGTCCCTGTCCGACGCGAGCTTGAGGGAGGAGCATGAGACGCGATGATTGTTTTTCTTACCCTCTGTTATGGTGCATTGCTCGTGGTTGTTTCCAGGCTCACGGGCATCAAGTTGACGATGGGTTGGAAGCTCTCACCGCTGCTGTTCCTGCTGGTTTGCTTCATGGGTCTGGCCATTCCCATGCGATGGGGCGCACCTTCGGGACCCATCAAAGTCTATCGCTATGTGATCGAGATCATTCCCAACGTAAGTGGCGAGGTCGTCGACGTACCGGTGAAACCACTTGAGCCGCTCAAGAAAGGAGACGTGCTCTTTCAGATTGACAAACGCCCCTTTGAGGCGGAGGTGAATCGGTTGGCAGCCGCGGTGGCCGAGGCCCAGCAGAAGGTCTTGCAACTGGAGGCGGTCTTCAAAACGGCCGCTGCGAACGTGGATCTGGAAATCGCCGAACGGGATTTGGCCAAATCCAATTACGAGCGTGCCGAAGAGATTCGCAAGACGAACGCAGCGGCTGTCTCAGAGCGCAGCATCGACGTGGCCCGCCATTCGCTTGCGGCCGCCGAAGCCGATTTACGTGTCGATGAGTCGATCAAGACCGAAGCGCGTCTTGCTTTTGAATCCGAGATCGATGGCCAGAATACCACCGTGGTCCAACTGAAGGCCCAGTTGGAGTTGGCCCAATTGAACCTGCAATGGACGACAGTACGCGCCCCGGCGGATGGTTACGTCATGCATCTGGCGTTAAGACCTGGCCAGCGAGTCGGCCAGTCTTCCGTACTGGCTTTTGTCGAGAAAGACAGTTCTCGGTTAGCCGTTGGGATCCGCCAGTTTCAACTTCGCTATGTGAAACCGGGGCAATCTGCTGAAATCGCCTTCAAGCTTTATCCAGGCCGGACATTCTCGGCTCAAGTCGATTCGGTGATCCCAATGAATTCGATGGGACAAGCTCTCGCGAGCGGCGTGCTGTCAGACCTG
>CBDUAB010000086.1:0-8334 GCA_965365045.1 uncultured Planctomycetales bacterium | reverse complement strand
CACTTTGGAGACTTCTTTTTTCGATTTTTCGGCGGCTTCGGCGACGGATTTTGGATTTGTGTCGTAGCGCGTTTCCATCAGCATACGAAGTGCATCAATTTTGCTGTCAATATCCACGGTCTGTCCCACGGCCCGTGCCGTTGCACCCAACGGCAGCGTAAAATACCAAGTCTGCCAATTTGCCATGCCAATTCGACGCGGATAACCACGTTGTTGCCGCCAGCTTGGCTCGACAAGATCCTTGTGACACGAAAAGCAGTTGTATTCCGCGAGTTCAGGCCAGGCATGATGTGGAAATTGCCCAGTGTCACGGGACGTGGACGGCTTTGGTAATGATTCGCTTTCGTTCGGCAATGAGGACTTCGCCACGGACAGAGCCGCTGCCGCGCGATTAGCGCGAGTTTCCAAGACGGTTAATGCCGCCTCGGCGCCGGCAAGTTGGCCGTATCCCCACAGCAACAATTCGAAGTCTCGGTTGTTCGAGCGCTCTGCACATGCATCCCAATGCTTGGGCAACATCTCATGGTACGCGGCCAACTCAAACTTCAGCGGAGGATGACCTGCGGCGATCATGTCGTGGTTCACTTCTCGATCCGCCGCACCAACATGGCACTTAACGCAAAGCCGCGCGCGGGCGACGATGTTCTGTGTGTCCGTCATGCAGCGGTCAGATTTCTCCGCCGAGCTGAGTACTCGCCAGTGCGCCTTGTAATGGTCAGCGACCCATTGTTCGCTCGGTCCATGGCATGCCTCGCAACCGACCGCTTCGCTGAGCCTCGGTGTCACCGTCGACATTTGGACATATGGATCGTGACAAGCCTGGCAGTTTTGATAGCCGCTATCACCCACTTTTATGTTGAGCGCTTTCATCATCCGTTGACCGACCTCCGAATGAAGGCTGAGGTTCGCCCTTCCGTGTGGATCATTTTCCACCCAATAAACGAACTCTTGCCCGGATACGCCCGGCGCTTCAGCGTCCCCGTGACAAGCGACGGCGGCACACGAACGAGTACCCAGAAAACGACGATTCGATGCAGTGACGATGGAATGGAACTCGGCAGGTCCCTGGCCAACCGCATCCCAGGTAATCGCAGCGGTCAACAATACGGCTAAAGTGCCAAGGTTCACATATTGTCGCAGCGATTGGGTGTGCGTGGTCGACATGGAAATCTCTAGGATTCGCATCGGCTGTAACGATTAACGTGTCCGCGGCGCCCAGTTGTGCGGATGAAACACGTCACCGTCCACGGTAAGTCACATCGCAAACATCTCGAAAGGGTCAGTAACCTGTATCGGCGTCAACCAGGATGGACTTGCTTTCAACACAAACGTCTGCGTGCCAATCCGCGGTTCATTCGTTAATCGCTTTCCATTTCGCGCAGAGCCAGCCCGCGCCGAGATTGTAAAAAAGCGTGGTCGGCTCGGCGTGTAACCCGTAACTTCGACTCGCGGATCAAGTCGGCCACACTCCCGTGTGCGTCATCTTCATGGTAAGTATGGCATTCGACACAATCGTGCGCCGCGCCACTTTGCTTCCCCTCGGATGATGGCGCGTGGCATTCTTGACAGTTTTCAATACGTGGTAGCAGGATATCGTTTGCCGATGAACTCGCCCTCGCTGCGTGGCAATCCGTACAATCCATGATACTCACATCGTGGCGATCATGTCGAAATGAGGCATGTCCCCACCAACGATGCGGGATACGCGTCGGTTCGATCTCGAATGGGAGCAAGCGGCTTTCATTCTCTATCGCCGTGATTGTGTGGCAGTACGCACAGGCCAACTCGATCCGCTTTGCCAGCGAATTGTGTTCATTGCCAGGCCGTTTCGTCAGCTGCTCTTCACTCCAATCCCAAACATCACGAGTTGACGGCGTGCGCGACCGTTCGTTCGGCAAGCGGGACTCGTTGATTCCTTTATCCTGGGATAAAACTTGGGGATGCTGTCGGGCGTAATTCATGAGACGATCCCGCAGCACACCCTGAATCAACTCTGGATCTTCGTGAGGCATCAATCCCAGGCGGGTGGAAATTGCCAAAGGATGACACTCGGCGCAATGTTGCTCATAGATGATAGGTTTCATATAGCGACCATCGTCGGCAGTTATATGACAGGAATCACAATTCAGCACCTTGAGTGGTCGACGTTTTTCCTCCGCACGAGCAGGTTCTCTAGCGGCAAGAGGATGAGACGCGGGTACCATGATTCCCGCGGGATCAAGATGTTTGTCATGTGGAAAATGAATCGTTGATTTGTCGATCCAGCCACGCCCGTCCGGTGACGGTTCGGCGACTAGGCGCAGGAGATGCGACTGATCCACGGCAAAATTCAAGTCACCTTGCTTCCTGTTGATAGCGAATTCCGCGTGATTGGCAAACGAATCAATCGCCCGAACAAAACGCTTGGATGGTCCTTCGTCGGTGTGCAGATCATGATGACAAGTCACGCAAAACGAACTTTCGACGCGTGCCAGGCCATACTTGCCGGAATGCTCGCGGTGACACGAAAAGCAATCGAACGCCCGGCCCGTCAACACGTTCGCATGATGATCATCAGCCGCTTGATCGTGGCACCGACCACACGTTGAATCTTCCACCTTGTGCACGAACTTGTCATCGTTCAGCAGCAGCCGCAAAGTTTGAAACCGCACTCTGTGACATTGGCTGCAATCGTCCTGATATTGCTGATGAACAAGCGACACCGGCCGTGCTTGATAAATGTTTTGGTCCTTTCGCCAGGCTTTGAAGCCCAGGAAAAGAATCGCCAAGCAAAAGCAGCTCCAACCGACCCAACGACGCCAGCGCAGCAATGGGTGAGGACGACGATTGAATTGCAGCTCACATCGTTCCGCGACCAACTTGTGAATTCGCTTATCCGGCATAATATTTTTGGGGCATGCGAGAACTCCGAATCAGTGATCACGGCAAACACGAGTTTTGACACAAAGCCTCTTCGGACAGTAAAACTAGTACCACAACGACATTACCACGTGTGCTACCCCAAAGACCAACAGCGCGCACGACAGTGGCACGTGGATGAACAACCATCCATGAAGCCAGTGAAGGATTCGCTGTTGCGACGCAAGTTGGCGACGTTCGTCGCTTATTCTTTCCAGTTCGTCAGTGACTTCATGATATGACGGTTCATTTGGCAAAGCTGCCCGAATAAGTGAAAACAACAGGCCGGCTTTGGAGGCACTCAACAATTCGGTGCCACGTCGGACATCGGGCGATAGGAAAGGACGTACTTTTTGCACATAGAAGTCATTTAACTGTCGACGGTGATCCACATCTCCCGGATTTGCAACCAGTGCGTCACCCAACTCCTTCTCGGCGGACGGTACGAGCTCGCCGCACACCTTAACAACACTTGCATCGGCTCTTTCGCGTAACGCAGCACACACGTGCGGAACTTGCTCGTACATCGTTTCGGCGGCAACGGTTGTTTTGAGCAGCCGCGGTAGCTGTTGCTGTAACAGCAAGCCCACGATGCCGCTAACGATGATGATGGCAAATAACACCATAAGAATGCATTCAAGCGTGCCACCGAGACGAAATCCGCAATGAAATAGAATCAGTGGCACGCTTAGCAATCCTAGCCAGATGTGTCCTTTTAACCAAGTTCTCGCTGGACCTAAACGGTACGCCGGGGCCCTTTTGCGAGCGGAGAGCAATCCGGCAAAAACCATGAGCAGCGAGCCAGCGATGCCGAATAACAACCCCGGTATCGTACCACCTCGCGGTCCACCCGGTGTGTTCTGGACGTAAACGACGTAGAGGACCGTTGACAGCGCGAAGATGACGCTAACGGCAACGAACCATCGTAAATGTCCGCGATCAACAATCACATGACTATTCCTGGACGCGACGGACAACGCCGTGGGCGTTGGTAAATAGCGCAAACCGGTTAATGCATTCGAGATGACGTAATTCCCATCGTAATGCGGAAACAAGTATAATCCAACTGTTACTTACTACGAACCCACGGACCAGCCATGGTTATCAAAGCGGTCATTGAACTGCAGCCACGTCTCGGGGATGAGTCTCTCGACAAAGAGTCACTGGCGTCACTTGAGTTGATTCAACGCCTGAAGAGGACTCCGCCCGTCGACCGGTACCCAGGGTCGATGGTGCTGCGAGTTTTCAAGAAGGGCGCCGTCGTGTGTCGTCAGGGCGAAACCGGACATAGCGCTTTCTATCTGCCGACGACAGATGACCTCTTACGGTTGCGAACGTGCCAACTCGAGGCTTTGAATGCGTCCGATCGCCCAGACGAGAATTTGGTCAAGGAATTAAGCGATGCGATCGCACGACTTGGTGGAAGAAAAGCCGCGTTGGGCGACAGTTCGTCGGAGCGAGATCGACCTCGAGTGGCAACAGCACATCTCTTGGGTGGCTCCGCGGAATCGCCTGACCGGGGGCTAGTTCACAGGGCCCTGTCACGTTTGGCTGGCGGTCCGCGACGCAAGTCCACCCGTCGCTTTATTCCGATCGATGCGCCGACCGATGTAGATGTCAACACGCGACAGGCTGCGCTTCATGAAGGCGACGTTTTTGGCGAAATGAGCTGTACCACACTTTCTCCGCGGAGTGCAACGATAATCGCGGACTGTGATTGCCGTGTGCTGGAGATGAATCGCAACATCTTCGACGCTATTCACCGTGATGCCGGGTACCAGGAATGGATGGGCGAAGTCTACGCCCGGCGGGCGCTCGAAACGCACCTGCTGAATTCAGAGTTCTTCCGCGTACTGAATGACGAGCAGCGAGACCGCATCCGCGCCAGTGCTCAACTGCAAGTAGCCGAACCAGGGATGATTCTCGTTGACGAAGGAGACCCCTCGGACAGTGTGTTCATCATCCGAAACGGTATGGTACAAGTCGTTAAAGAGGCCAACGTGTCGTTGAAGCCGGAGCAAATCTCTGACTGGCAAGCCCTTTGTCGCGACCTGTTGTTGGGAGCGGATGGCCCGTCCGAGTCGCCTCCACTCGCACCAAAAAAGACACAGGAAGCACCGTTGACAAAAACTCCAACGGGTTCGACAACCGACGACATTTTGGCCGCCGCGGGAAAAAAGAAGGCGGCCGGCGCATCCGCCGCGCCAAAAAAGCCAGCGGCGGCCAAGAGCGCGGCCGACATCCTTGCTGCTGTCAGAGGAACATCGCCACCCACATCGGAGGAGACAACCGAAACAGACCAGGACAGTCATAGTAAGAAGCCACTGTCACCCCAGGATATCTTGGCGGCAGCGCGGAGCAAGAAGAAAGACGGGCCAGCCGCCACAGGTGCCGCAGTCACTCCGCAACCGAAAAGCGACAAGACCAAGATGAGCGTGACGGATATTCTCGCGGCAGCGACAGGCAAGTCCAAGCCAACAAAAAGTGCCGCAACACCCGAGAAAAAAGTTATTGAGAAGAAAGTTGCTGAGAAAGATGTTGCTGAAAAGAATGTAGTTCGCACGAAGCCCGCACCGACAGCCGTAGGCAAGTCCAACGCAGACGCCGCGAAAGTAAAAGTTTGGACAATGCTCGGAAAAGACGTGCGGGCATTGGTGCGCCGTGTTGCGTCTGGCGAGTCTCCGGAACCTCAAGATCAAGCGGCACTTCTCACAAAACTGCTCTTCCTCATGCGCTGCCGGGAGTTCTTGTCCGCCAAAGAATTGAAAACCGACCTGAATTCTTCTCAAGTGCAAACGGCCATACGTTCGTTTCCCAGAGGTGAACGCGGCATAAAAAACGACTGGTCGGATCTCGAAGTTCGACTGGGTGGATGGGCGCTGATGCAAGCCATCTATCCCGACAGCTTTCCGAAACGCAACGTTTCGCGTGGCACGCCGTTGATTCTCAAGTACCTTTCTCGTGGCGAATGTTTTGGCGAGATCGGCGTGATCAAGGACCTGCCGCGCAGCGCCACCTGCATCGCCTACGATCACCCCCCGGATGAGTCGGGGCGCAAACCATCTCGAGTGGAATTCGTGCGGATTCCGGCTGAAGTATTTAAAAAAATGCTCGCGGAGTCATCGCAGTTAAACGCGGACGTCACCAGATTGGCCGATCAGCGGTTGGACGAGCAGCAAAGGGTAAAGCAATTCGCGCTATGGGAAGCGGAAGACTCGATCCTATTCACTCCAGAATACCGAGACGCGGGATTCGTGCAGGGGCAGAGTCTCCTACTAATCGATCTCGACCACTGCACGCGATGCGGTGACTGCGTTCAGGCTTGTATAAACACTCACGAAGATGGCAATACGCGACTGTTTCTAGATGGGCCAAGATTCGACCGCTTTTTAGTACCGTCCGCCTGTCGTAATTGTCTCAATCCGGCCTGTATGATCGGCTGCCCGGTGGGTTCGATTGAACGAGGAGACAACGGTCAGATCGAGATCCGCGACTGGTGCATCGGCTGCAAGCTTTGCGCTACGCAATGCCCTTATGATTCCATTCAGATCCACGATATCGGCATCGTGACACCGGCTCGATCCGGCTGGCGAGTGGCCGCGGATCTTGAGCCCCGCGCTCAGCGATGGCAAAACCGCCGCGCCAATGACGAACAATGGATCGACGCACCAAATCCAATAACATGGAATCTGGATCTACAGAACGAAATCGTCGCACACGACAGGAATGTGAGCGACAAACAAGATCATGTACGTTTTGTTCCACTTCGCGTGCGACACACGTTCCACATTAGTAGGGGACAGATTCGAAATCACAAACAGTTTCAGCTTTCTTTTTCATCCACTCCTGGCCTTTCCTTGGAGTTTTGGTTAAATGGTCAACCGCTGTCTATCACACAAAATGCGAAGAAAAAGCGTAACGACGGTGAAATAAAAATTCCCAATGAGATGTTTCGAATCGGGGACAATGTAATCGCCGGCCGGATTGGATTGTCGACACCCGTGGGTTCCGCGGACGCCGTCAACGGCACGGCGCTTGAATACAACTCCGTTTTGCTGCAACTGCGGTTGGATCCCCTCACCGACGCGACGCTACTACCGATCAAACTGTCGGGCGAAACCGAAACCGCCGAGATCGACCTGGTAACGCATCGAGCAGTCGTTTGCGATTTGTGCAGCTCCCTGCCGGGGAGACAGCCAGCTTGCGTGGAAATGTGCCCTCACGAGGCGGCGATTCGTATCGATGCACGATCGTCGTTTGAGGACTTGGTCGAACAGGGATTCCAAAGTGCTATCAACCGTTGACTGCGAAGCCATGCCTCACTGTCTATCCTGCAATAGGTGCATCTCTTAGAGTTGATGTATACTTCGTGTTTCCCGTGGTCGTGAACACACGTTGCGGATCCATTTTTACGAGGTTAGACGTGCCCGAACTCAAGGTTGTCATTGACGGCGAAACGACGGCAACTTATTCGCTGACCGGCGAGACGGTAACGCTTGGGCGTGACGTGGAGAATACGATCGTATTGCCTGACAAGGCCGCATCCGCGGCTCACGCACACATCTTGGCTAAACCAGACGGTTGGCAAATCGCGGATTTGAACAGCACAAACGGCACCCTTGTCAATGGCCAGCCGATTCAATCCGTTAATCTTCGTGATGGAGATTGCATAAAGATCGGCACGACAGAGATAGTTTTTGCAGGTGATGATGAACCCAGAAATCGGGTGTCGGACAGCAGCGCCGGATCGGGTGGTTATTTACAATCCATCTTGGAAGTTGCATCCTCGATCGCCAAGAGCGACTCGTCAGTTTTGCCGTCTTTGGTGATCGATGAATCCGATGCTTCACCAACGCATGAATCCGCTATGGCATTCGTTGATGCGAAAAGCGACGTTGCTCCCCTACAAACAATGATCCTCGAAACCGACGAATCAACGCCGGCCAAGTCATCGCAACCCGTTAGCGCCAGGGTCCAGGGCGAACACCTCGCTGAAACCAAATTGCGACTCGTGCAACGCGTCAGTGAACAACTAGTTCGCATTTTTGATCCCCAACAACTGCTGGACGCGATCATGACCATCGTGGTCGAACAGACGGGCGCGGATCGAGGTCTGCTCTGCTTGCTAGATGAAGCGAGACAACCTGTTCCCATCGCCGCCCGCGGAATCAGCGGCGACGAGAAAATTCGCGTCAGCCGAACGGTATTGGGGCGACTGCTTAATGGACGTACCGGCGTGCTGATTAATCAATCACCGGATGAGGAATCCAACGCTTTCAAATCGCTGGAGGAAATGGCGGTTCAAAGCACCATGTGTGTACCGCTTTGGACTGGCGACAATATCGTGGGAATTCTCTCCTTGGATTCCACGACCTCGGAAAAGAGGTTTGACGAACAAGACCTGGAATTGTTGCTGGCGGTTGCCCATCAGGTTGC
>CBDUAB010000085.1:0-8368 GCA_965365045.1 uncultured Planctomycetales bacterium | reverse complement strand
CGCCGAACCGCCGCATTCTCGCGCGTTTCGACGCTTAGCTGGCATCGTATTGGGGGTCGGGC
Source organism: uncultured Planctomycetales bacterium (assembly GCA_965365045.1). Taxonomy (GTDB): domain Bacteria; phylum Planctomycetota; class Planctomycetia; order Pirellulales; family Pirellulaceae; genus CBDUAB01. The sequence continues at coordinate 8,306 of CBDUAB010000085.1, read as the reverse complement.
CTTGTTTTTTGTTTTTCATTGCACCAACACGTCTTCACGCCTCCCCAAGCGATGTTGATTCAGTGCGCGGTGCCCAGTCCTGGTGGAACCTGGGCGCCCGCTCGAGTATGCGCCATTGCATGCTTGCAGAAGATCGCGGTTTCCGTACGCGTGACGCTGGCGTGGCCAGATGACCAAAAAAGCGGCGCCATGGACGGCGCCGCGATGAGCGCCCCGGCGACATAGACGTCGTCGGTGAACGCCTGCCATGGAAGCGGCCCAGGAGGGTCCAGAGTTCACTTGTAAATGGTTCGTCGACACGGTGGAAAAAAATGCAACAACCGTTCGCGTTGTTTTGGCAATATGCGATGAGCTGGACATTATCCTAAACATATCGAGTGGAACTACGGTTAGAAAAGGCGACCGTGACTAATTGCAGTCGGACAAAATGGCATCAGTACGGGCTGAAGCACGTCAGCGGTTTGGTTACCGTGGTATGTGTTGCCCTGCATTGCACAGAGCAAATTCTGAATAACGAGATATGAGGGTTACCATTACTTGGCTGGCTCTTCCTCGTTGGAGTATGCATCTTTCCATTCGTAGTCGGCCTATTTGCGTGGCGTTCATGTCCGTTATCCGAAGTGCGATCGAAAGAGTTACAATCCAGCTGGATCAACATAAAATGCCGATGTGATTGTAGGCTGGCTGCACGGCGACGAGCCGGACAACGCCCAGGCTCGCCGCGCTGAAGGCGGCTATGGCCCACCGATCTTGCCCAGCAGGATCGTCGCGGAATACCAGCGGATACGGCAACAAGATTCCTCGCGTCCGATTCTGTTGAACCTCGGGCAAGGAGTCGCCTTCGATCAATACATCGGACGCGGCGTTCGTCGCAATCACCCGGAGGACTACTCGGAATACATCCAGGGCTGCGACATTGTCTCATTTGACATCTACCCTGCCGTCCACCGAAATGAAGCAGTCGCTGGCAAGTTGGAGTTTGTCCCCAAGGGCGTCGAGCGTCCGCGCCGCTGGTCGCACGACGAAAAAATCGTCTGGAATTGCATAGAATGCAGTCGCATCAGCAACACAAAAGTCAAACCCACGCCGCACCAGATCCGCGCCGAGGTTTGGATGTCGTTGATCCACGGCTCGCGCGGTCTGATCTATTTTGTGCACCAGTTCAAACCGACGTTCAAGGAAGCGTCCTTGCTCGACGACCCCGAACTTTTGCCCGCCGTCACTGCGATCAACCAACAAATCCACGAGTTGGCGCCGGTGCTGAACAGTCAGACGGTTGACGCAGTTAGGATCACATGTTCCGATCCAGAGGTGGTGATTGCCGTGATGTGCAAACATCACGACGGAGCATTCTACGTGTTTGCGGTCAACATGCGAAACCGCGCCACGAAGGCAACGATAGAACTACTCCATCCAGAGGCGAGCGCGAAAGTGCAGGTGCTCGGCGAAAACCGTTCCCTTGAGATTCGCGACGGTCGCTTCAAAGACGATTTTGATGCATACACGGTCCACCTATACCGGCTTCTAATTCGACTGTTTGAGTTCGTCACTAAGACCCCCGTGAGCTTGCCTCATGGGTGAATCAGGTTGATAGCTACCACAGACAATCTTAACCACTCCACGCCCTTTTCCCCGTCTCGCCGCCGGAGGCGGCGAGACGGGGAAAAGGGGTGAGTGCGGTAACAATTATGGTAGCTATCAACCTGATTCACCCGCAGCACAAGGCCGCGGGGGTCTAAGTCAAACAGTCGAACTAAAGAGCAACTGAAATGACATTTATGGGTCGAATGCCGTTGGCTTTCTTTGAGTTGGCGGTATTGGTACAGACACGTCAGGTAGAATACACGTCCCGCCCGCTTCCCTTACGAAATTCGTAACCGGCGCCCGAAGCCCCATAAGCACTTTAAAGATGGACCTTTCAAAGTGATATCATTTTTGGACGGAGTTACGGCAACTGCGGCCGCAACTCTTTCCCGGCATCATCAACCGGGTAAACGGCGTCGTGTTCTTCCAATGCGGAGATGAGCCCTGTCATCATGCGATTCAGTTCCTCCGGCTCGGACTCGGCGAGATTTGTCGATTCGAACGGATCGTCTGCAAGGTTGAAGAGTTCATAATTTCCACCCTCGAACTGGATGTGTCCGCCCGTGGTCGGCTTCTCAGGCAAGGTGTGATAGATCACCTTCCAATCTCCATCGCGCCACGTGGTGAAATAATTGCTGCGATGGCGACCGTGCGGATAGTGCATCAGAAACTGTTCGGCCCGCTCGGGATCGGCTTTGCCCGTGAGCAGTGTTTGCAGCCGTGTGCCGTCGACTGCATGATTCTCGGGAGCTACAACACCCGTGAAGTCGAGAATCGTCGGAAACAGGTCCGGCACGGCTGCCACCTGGCTTTGGATTTCTCCGGCAGGAATGGACAAATCCTGCTGCAACTTGTTCTCTGCATTGGGTTTTGCCCAAGCGGCAATGAAGGGAACCCGCATACCGCCTTCGTAATGAGCGCCCTTCTTCCCACGAAGTGGAGCGGCACAGGCGACCTTGTGCTGATGCCCTAGCGGTGCATCGGAACCGTTGTCACCTAGGAAAAAAATCAGTGTGTTCTCCGCAATGCCGAGTTCCTCAAACTGATCGAGCATGTCACCCAGCGACTTGTCCATCCCTTCGATCAGCGTCGCAAACGCCTGCGCATTGTTGGGTTTTCCGGAGTCTTTGTAATGGTCAGCAAACCGAGGATCAGACTCGAAGGGGCCGTGGACAGCGTAGTGCGAGAAGTAGAGATAGAATGGCTCGCCACGTTCCACCGATTTGGCGACGTGTTTCTTGGCCTCGATTGTCAGGGCTTCGCTGAGAAACGTTTTCGTTCCGTGATACTTCTCCAAATGCGGCACGGCATTATGAGCCCGATTCGTTCCCGACCCATAGTTCTTCTCCGCGTAATAACTTCCGGGAGCACCAAACGCGGCTCCTGCCACATTCAAATCAAAACCTAGGTTGAGCGGCTCGGCGCCTTCGTGTTCTTCCGGTCCGAAGTGTCCCTTGCCGACGTGGATCGTTCGGTAGCCGTTCTTGCGAAGGAGGCCGGGTAGCGTCACGTCGCCCTTCTTCAATCCCACCCAGTTCCAATCGGGTGCACCGTTGCGGCCGGCATTATTCTGACGCGGATTGATCCAGTTTGTAGCGCGATGGCGAGCGGCGTTTTGTCCCGTCATGATTGATATGCGAGTCGGGGAGCAGACGCTCATCGCGTAGAATTGGTTGAAGCGAATTCCGCGATTAGCCAGTCGTTCCATGCTCGGTGTGCGGTAGAAACTGTTCAGCGGATAACGCTTCGGCTTACCAGTCTTGTCGGTGAGAAAGGGAACCGACGTATCCATTATTCCCATGTCATCGACCAGAAAAACCATGATGTTCGGCCGTTCCGCCGCGCGGGACCATGAGGCATTTGCAACTGCGAGTGCAGAGAGTACGACGAGAATAAGGGTGCGGTGCGTTTTCATCGCGTTAAGGTTACGTCTTCGATGAATGGATAACAAGCATCCAATAAACAGAGTTTTGGCTTTGACCCTTCACATGCGGCTGAAACCTTGGATTGGCTCGGCGAGCTTTACCATTAGGGTGGCGCGCTGCACGTTGCTCGACGCAATCGCACCTATTGCAGTAGCGCCTTGGCCGAGTCGGTCATACTCTTGCTAATAGGTGCGTCGATCAGTCTCTTGAGTCCCGCCTTGCCCGTCTCCGGATCGAGGTCCAGAACCGTCCGCCCGATCGTCAGGACGGCCTTTGCCGCAGTCGCTTCACTGCCAGGAACATCGAGTTGATCCAGAGCCAATTCAAACGTTCCCACGCAAGGGAACCGGGTCATCGCATCGATTGCCGCATTTCGCTCCATCGACCGACGTGCCACCTTGAGGGCTTGGTCCGCCATCGCCACCCTTTCGGTTTCCGGCAACTCAAACTGACGGAAGATACGAATATATCCCCCCAAGGCACGGTTGGCGAATTTTCCGTTACCTTGTGCGACCTGTAACAGGACAGGAGCCGCGTCGGCGGAGAGCCAACGACCAAGCGTCTTCGTCGCGGCGTCCTGCAGGGCTTCGTCCGAACCGGTCGCAAATCCTCGCATCAGCGCAACGGCTTTTGCTCCGCCCGCCGTTCTAACCTGCTCGAAAAGGAATTCGCGATCGGCTCCGCTGGAACTGGGAATCATGGCGCCAAGCGCTTCAGCACTGGCGTCCGGTCGAGTGCTCCGGAAGACCGCGGCACGAATCGCCCTTTGAATAGCCGCTTTGCGGTCAGCGCTCTTGGCGGTTTTCAATAATGCAACCAGGTCGAGAAACTGGTCCTGCGATACGGCCGTCCCGAGAGCTACGATCGCCTCTTGACTGATTGCCGCGGATTCGGCCGCGGAAAGCTGGAACAACAGCTGAGCCGCTTCTTTCGCACGACGTTGCCCCAACGCTTTGACCGCAACCGTCGACGTGTTCGGCGGTTCTGCCGCCTTCATCAAAGCCGCGTTCACACGGGAGCCTTTGAGGGCAACCAAAGAACCAAGGACCGCGTCAGTGTTTGCGGCATTGGCGACGGACAACAGGATCGGCACTGAGGAGTCGTCGCCAATCGCGCCAATCGCGTCGATCGCGGCCAACTGAACCGCTGGCGAGTCGCTCTTGAGCTTCTCCAGAATCGAACCAAGCGCTTGATTATCGCCTCGATCTCTCAACGCGAGGATCAAAAGAACCTGTCGATCGTGCGACGATTCTGTCTCGAGCGAATCGGTTAGACCTTTGGTCGCTCGCTCGCCGGGAAGAATGCGGGAGACGGTCAGCCCCGTTCGAAAACAATCGCGATCAGACGACTTCAGTTGCTCGACCATCAAGTCGACACCCTGGCCGCCGCGTGCCAGAATCGCGTTCTGTGTGGCTCCGATTCGGTAAGGTTTGGGAACTTCCGCGTTTCTCAGACGATCAAAGAGGCCAATGGCGGCTTGAGTGTTTCCCGTCTTCGCGAGCCGTTGTCCAACCATGAGCAGTGAGGAAGCAAGCGACTCTCTGCGATTAGGATCTTTCTCGGAGCTGAGCGCTCCGGTAAGCGCCGCGGCGGCGTCCGTTGTTCCGATCTCTCCTAGAGCGACGGCGGCCGCGGCCGCGACTTCCGCATCGGCGTTTGTAAGGAGCTTTACAAGGGGTGCAACGGCAATGGGGTCGCGCCGACGGCCGATCGTGTCGATCACCCCAAGTTTAAGCTCGCCCTGCAATGCATCGAGCGATCGGAGAAGGACATCGGTGACGTTCCTTCCTTCCATCTTCTGAAACGCAAAACGTGCATAGTGGGACCACTTCTTGTCGCTGAGGAAGCCGGCCAACGGTTCCACGGCATCTTCGCCGGCGATGTCGCCGATCTTCTCGAAGGCATTGGCCCGATCGACGTCGGACGTTTCGCTCGACTGAATCACCCTCAGCAGCTCCGCCGCATCCTTGGCGCCTATGGCTGTCGCACTTAGGAGGCAGGCGAAGAAGGTCGGAATAGCGAGAATAGAACGCATGCTTACTTTCCTTTCAGACGTGCTCTAAACGTGCCACGGTTCTCGCCATGCGCGGGAGCGCATCTTGTTCGCTTCGGCGTCGTTGAGGAACGTGTCGGTTTTCGGATCGAATTTGAGGGGGCGTCCGAGCGTTGCCATCACATATGCGGCGTGCGCGGCGACGTGTGTCTGAGCAGCGGCCAACGCGTTTGCCCGAGTCAATTGTCTTGACTTGACGCAGTCGAGAAAGTTTCTCACATGCGTCGACGGATCGGTTCCCGCCATGGCAACGACGCTCAATTCGCCGCGGAGAGAATCGGGCGCCACTCGAATCGCACCGCTATCCCCCGTTTCGACCCAGCCTTCAGTCCCAACATATTTGACGCTGCAGGTCCCAAGCCCTTGCCAGCCGCCGTCGCGCATCACCAGTTTCACACCGTTGGCATACTGTCCATAGATGACGTTGGTCTTCGGGGCGGCCATGGTCGTTCTCCATTCGGAGTGATAGACCCCAAAGTTGTAGTCGTCGGCCCAGAACTCGACCGGAGCCGAATCATCCATTCCGGCCGCCAACTGACAGAGATCGATAGTGTGCGAGCCCCATTCGAGGATACCGCCGCCGTGGAAGTCGGTGAAGCCGCGCCATCCACCCGCGACATACTTGGAATTATAGGGACGCCAGGGGCAGGGCCCCAGCCACCGATTCCAGTCGCATTCTTCAATGGGAGGTTCTGGCTCGGCGGACAGCCACGGGTTATGCGTCAGTGGAGCCAAGATGTTAGCGTGAACCTCTTTCAGCTCGCCAAGTTTTCCGGAATGGGCCAAGTGCGCCGCCAGTTGAAAATTCTCAATGCTGCGGCGTTGCGTTCCGGCTTGATACACGCGGCCATATCGGGCGATACCGTCGGCAAGCAACCGACTCTCCTCGATGGTCATACTGCATGGCTTCTCGCAGTAGATATCTTTACCTGCTTTGGCGGCCAAGTTCGAGGCAAGCGTATGCCAGCGATCGCCGGTAGTGATGAGAACGGCGTCGATATCGTCACGTTCCAGGATGTCGTACATGTCTCGATAGAGAATGCAATCGCGATTTCCATAGTGCTTGTCGACCATCACCTTCACCCGCTCTCGACGAGTGCGTTGCAGGTCGGCGGTAGCGACCATTTGCACATCGGGGTTCAGGAGAAATCGAGAGAGTACGTATGAGCCTCGGTTTCCGACACCGATTCCTCCTAGCGTGATGCGTTCACTTGGCGCGACCGCTCCATTTCTTCCGAGCACGTGCGCGGGGATGACATATGGAACGGCAAAGGCACTTGTGGCCGCGACTGACTTCAGAAAGCGGCGGCGCGATAATGTGTGTCGCATAGCAGTTTCCTCTTCGAAAAACGTTCTGAGGATGCTGAGACCGGTGCTCCGGGCACGCGGAATTAACAACAAGCATGTCACACCGGGATTTGGAAATCAATAGTCTGCGTCGGCGTGTATGCGATTTAACAGTCCGCTCGCCCTCCGATGCTTGCCCTGTGCAACAGATCACCGAGATTGCGTTCGGTGTCAAAGACCGCTGAGCATGCTGCGAGTTGTGAACGCAACTAGGCGGCGCCTCACCGAAGCGGTGAATTGGTTCCTGCCGCAACAGCGCCCTGAGGAAGTCGACCGCGTCGCGATGGAACTCCGCGTCGTTTTTGACTTGTGGCAAGTCGCGAATCGTGTGTTCGCCATTTTGTCAGGTGTTGACGTGACGCTATACGCCTCCGTCGACACGGTCAGCTTCCATCAACGTCACGGCGCCTACGCAACTGTCACAATTCTGACCGCACGATCAAGTGGCGTCAAACGGACACAATAACCATGTCCTCCGGCAGAGTAGTCATTCTGATTGTGTCTCCGTCCACTTCGATAATGTCATCGAATCCAGTGCTTCTGCCTTCGGACACGATGAATACTCGTTCTTCGCGAAGGGAGTTCAAATACTCTTTGAACTCATCAAGACTGTTCGGGTTCGCGACATCCGAATCTCGGCTGTAGGAATCCAGTCGTCGCCATAGCTTTGGAAAGATTGGCGGCATTGTTTCCAAGGAATCACGTCCTGAGTAGGTCGCCCCGGTATTGGTCACATCCGCCGACCACACACTGTCGCCGTTTCCTCGAGCACTGGCAGCTTGATCTGCCATTGCCATACGAAGATCAAAGAACAGTGTGTCGTAGAACAGTGGGTACGCATGGCCTCTGGACAGCTGCTGAAAGTTAACACTGTCTTTCATACGATCGACGTTAAGGAAAACGCTCTCGCCGTCTGCTTCGGGCGCATCACCGGCGAACACGAACGAAATTGGCCGGCCATTCGGACCGATCTGTGTACTCAAAATATGCCCGCGTGCTGTACCTGTTCCGCTTGGGACACCACACAGTGCAAGGTTGCTGGATGTGGCATCGGATGAAAAAGGATCAGCCGCCCTCGACTCCATCGTGTCGATTCCCTCGAACCGCAACTGAATCGTGCCGTTCTGGGAGTTAACTTTTGGAGGTCGTCCTCGTCGTGGCAACAAGAACAGTGGGGTCGGGTCGTCAGGGCGAAATCGCATCGAGTCTCCGTCCGGCCTGCCCGCCTCGGGAGCAAACTCACCAGCAGTAAGTGTGAATGGCATCGATTTCTCCAAAGTAAAGGTTACGCTGTGTAGGTTAGTCTATTGCTTTGCCAGCATCCGTCTTTGTTCAGCAATAGAACGATTCGGATCAGCCGGCCGTGAGAAAACTTGCACGCAAACCAACACGCTATT
>CBDUAB010000084.1:0-8418 GCA_965365045.1 uncultured Planctomycetales bacterium | reverse complement strand
TCGGAGCCATTCACGAAAGCCTCGTATCAACTCGTTTTCACTCGACGTACAGCACTGGTTCAGAATCTCGGTGATGCGTGATACGGGAAAACTCGGCAGAACTTTGCTTTCGTCTGTTTCATATTCGCCGTCCCGCCAACTAAAGATTCGCAGACTCTGGCCGTCGTATCTCCAGATTTCCGGTATTCCCATTGCGCCGAATACCGTGAGTTTTGCCATTGACGTCTGAAGTATCACTGCAAAACATTGAAGCCAGGCTTCACAGCGAAATCAAGTATTTAAAGAGCTCAATTTGCTGACGTTCGTTCAATGTCTCCAGTAGGCCTTCTGGCATCAGCGACTGATTCGTCATGGTCAGCGACTCGATTTCGCCGCGGGGCACCACGATTGTTTCGGTTTGCGTCCGCATGGTGACCGTGCTGTCGGTGGTCTCTTCGATGATACCGGAGATCAGTCGTCCGTCCTCGATTTCCGCCAACTGCATCTGATAATCGCTGCCGATGACTGCGTTCGGGTCGATAATGTTCTCCAAAAAATAGCGAATGCCCTTGGACCCGGAACCTGCCATCTTGGGCCCTACGTTCTTTGCTTCATCCTTGTCGTCATGACAGTTGGCGCACAACTGCTGAAAATGTTTCTGGCCCTCTGGCAGGCTGTATGCCCAGAGTGGCGCCTCGGTGTAGGCCTTCTCGAGTGCCACGATTTGCTGCTGTTTTTCAGCCGAAGACCTTCCCACCTTGCCCCACTGTCGCGCAAGTCTCTTGTCGATCGCCGGACTGTTGAGGTTGACCAATTGGCGGACGTAGTAAGCGGTGAGATTGGCTTTATCGATCCGTTCAGCGGTCACGGCGTCCAGCAACACCTGGGCAAGAGATTCACGGCTGACAAGTGTGTTGAGTGCCGCGGCTGAGTCTTTGTCCGAAAACAACGAGAATCGCTGCACCAACGCCTCGCCGAGCGAAGGGTCATCAAAGCGCGCAAGCTGCGGGATAACATCGGATCGAAACGCCTTGTCGTCCAACAATTCCAGCAGTAGTGGAAGCGACTCGCTGTCGAATGCTCCTGCCAAGATAGTAAAGGCGTGCTTACGTTCTTCCAGGTTGGCCGTGGGATCCGCCAGCATGCGGCGTTTGCTAAGGTAGAGGGTTTCGTCCCCAAATGCCGCGCCAAGTTTCTCCGCCAAGAACCGCACTCGCTGGTCCGAGCTTTGATACAAGTCCTCGGAACTGCTCGGCCAACTTGCTGGCATCGGGAGCCCCCGTTGCCCTCCCAATGCGAGCACGGCTACTTCCAATAAATCTCGTTTGGCGGACCTTTCAGCACGGGCGATCAACCGAATGACTCGGTCCAACCCTTTGCCCTGCCGTTTCGCCGCGTACCAGTAGGTGTAATGTGCTAGCACGGGCATTTGAGTATTTCGTGCTAGTTGAAACGCTCGATCTTCATTATTCGGCATCAGAGACGCCACTCCGTACCAGACCATCAGTGGCAGATTCCTGTCGTCGAAATCCTCGGCGTGTTGCGAGAGGGCCTCAGCGAGCTGCCAACCGGCCTCGGACGTCATTCGCGGGATGGCGGATGCCAGGAAGAGCCGTACCATGGGTGAAGGATCGTGGCGTGCCATGTCGACAAACCGCGCCAGCAAGGATGCCGCGACATTTTGCTCCTCCGATATCAATTGAATCGCCCAGCCTCGGACGTGTTCGTTCGGGTCAGACAAGATTCGTACGCCAAATTGTTCATCAATGCTGCCAACGGCGTGGAGTGTCCACAGCGCACGGAGCCGACGTGTCGCATCCGGATGACGCGTCGCCATTTCAATCAACTGATCTCGGATCGCATCTGGATCCGCCAGTCGATTCTCCACGGCGCGTTCATGCAGCAGGCGCCTAGCGTTCCGCACGTGCCAGTCGTTCTTGTGCAGTTGTAGTTGTACAAGTTCGGTGTCGGAGAGCCGCGCAAGATCCGTTCGCACGGGCTTGAATGTCTTGGTGTAAGCAATTCGGTAAATACGCCCATTGGACCGGTCCCATTGCTCCACGTTAGGGTTGTGGCAGTTCCGTTGGTCGTACCAGTCGGTCGTGTAAACGGCCCCATCGGGACCGTATTTGAGGTCCACCGCGACGTAATACGGGTCGTCACAATAGAAAACGTCCTTGCCGGCGTGGACCGTATTGAAGCCCGAGCCGTCGCGGAGATTGATCTGCTGATTTATCTGGTGGCCGTGCAAGTTGTGGCTGAAGAGATGATCTCGATAGGTAGCAGGCCAATTGTCGCCCAGGTAGATCATCGTGCCGACGGGCGAGTGGCCGCCGTAGACCTCGCGGCTGCCTTGTTTGCCAGCTCCTCCCTCGCCGTGTCCATAGCGGGCCGAAGCCAACAGGTAGTTGCGCAGAAACGGGTAACCGGCCGGCGCGCTACCGGACACGAAACTCGCGTGGTTTCGATTGGCCTGATTCCAGTAGTGCCCGCCCTGAATCACATGCGTTGTGGAACCGCGCCCCCAGTAACTGCGGCAGTGCGTCATGAACAAGTGGCCAAATTCGTTGAAGTCCAGTCCCCATTGGTTGCTGCCACCATGCGCGAAAACCTCGAACTCATGTCGTACCGGGTGGTATCGCCACACCCCGGCGTGCAGCTCGACCCGTTGATCGTCAGGCGTACCCGGCTTGCCGATCCGTGCAGAATTGAAGACGCCCTGGTTTCCATAAAGCCAGCCGTCCGGTCCCCAGACAAGACTGTTCAGCGTCTCGTGGGTGTCTTGGAAACCGAAGCCGTCGAGCAGCACTTGTGGCGCCGCGTCGGGTTGGTCATTCCGATCGCGGTCCGGGATGTAGAGCAGTTGTGGCGCGGCACCGACCCAAACGCCCCCGTACCCGACTGAGATGCCGCTGACCAGATTCAATCCTTCGATGAATACCTTGCGCGTTTCGAATTGGCCATCACCGTCGGAGTCCGCGAAAATCAAAATGCGGTCTTCCCCTTCACCCGCGGGACGTTTCTGAGGGTAGCTATTTCCTTCGACGACCCACAGACGCCCCCGCTCGTCAAATGTAAAGGCGATTGGTTGATGTACGCGTGGTTCGGCGGCGATCAATTCCGCACTGAATCCGGGTGGCAAGTACATCTGGCCGAGCGTTTCGGTAGCAACTTGGGTTGCAGCCGGGACGGGATTCGCAATTAGATGGCTCAAGATGGGGTTCTCGCGTAATCGCCGAGGTGCGCGCTGGGATAATGAGACGGGTTCCGTCGCGTGAAATCGAAAGTCGTCGAAGTTTAGGTGCCCCCAGGGACCGGGGTTCTCGTCGACCAATCTCAATTGAATCTGTTTTCCTTTGTAGGATCGCAAGTCAACCAGCACGCGTTCCATTTCCTCGCGGTTTGAGCCACTGGCCGTGTGAATCACTCGATCGGACGCGCTTACCAGCGCTACTTCGCAGCGTGTGGATCGCTGCGCGCCACCACCGATCAGATAGCTGGCATAAGGATGGGTCACCGTGAACGGAACCGAACGCAATTCGCCGACGGCTGCGTCACGTGCAATCTCATACCCACCGATGAAGTAGTCACCCGCTTTGCGACTGTCTTGTCCCGGCCACCGCTCTGCAATCCCGTCCTTGTTTACCGGCTGATCTTTGAAGGCCGCGCCAACGATAGTCCAGTCTCGCAGACCTCCCTCTTCGAATCCCAGATTAAGCGATCTGCCGTCGTCAACGCTGGGGAATACGCCTTGTGGCTGGCTCGTGTTCGCGGGCGCCGCTTTGAAATGGACTTGGTGATCGCCGGGTTTGAGAGTTCGATAGCGGATGTTGCGAAACTCAATTTTGGTCTCCGGCCCGCTGTGTAACTGAAATGCCAGGCGTCCTGAGGAATCGCTTTCACCCTGCTGGTGATCAACAAGTTCACTGAACAAAGTCCCATTGATTTCGACGCTACTATGTGTCCCGCAGGCCTGAATACGGTAGTCATTCCACTGGTTATCTCGGAAGAGCACCCCATATTGGTCGGCGTCGGCAAATTGTTCGACAATACGTGTACCGTCTTCTCGAATCAGGACGCGCGTACCGCGCTCAGTAAGCAAAGCTCGTCCATGTTCATCGTAGATGCGTCCGAGCCACACCGAGCCCATGTCGAGGTCTGCTTGATACCCGGATACTCGGTTCACGTCATCCACTTGGCAGCGAAATTGAATACCCGAATTGGCTGCCGGTTTCCCGCTCAGCCGAAACTCGAGACGCAGTTCAAAGTCCCTGAGTACACCACCGTTCCAGACGATCCAAGTGTTGTGATCTAGCATCTGCCCGGCGGGAATCTGACCGGTAATCGAGCCGTTTTCGGCGCGCCACCACTTCGGATCGGCGGTCCAACCGGTCAGGGTTTTGCCGTCAAAGATCGAAGTGAATTCGGCTTCATCGTCGGCAGACACGGGATGTATCGCCCAAACGACGCCTACCGACACAACGAATAAGTGGATAAGAAGTAATCGTCGCATTTGGAAACTTTCTATTACACTTAACAGCATGTTACACGACTGGCAGCGACTTGTATTCCGTCTTCGGACCGTCGAAGCCAGCGAAAATCTTGCGATGGCGGGCCAGCGAAAACTCGTCATCACGTTGTTCGTAGTCACGCACCCAAGGAAATGGTATCTCTTTGCAGTTTGACGATGATCTGTTTCGCCATGCCTTCGCGCTCAGATCCTAATACAACTCGCGTTGAATTTCGATGCAGCGTGCATCCTCATGGCGAACATTGTTGACATGCTTGCTGACGGGATCCATCTTCATCGCATTGGATGAATAAGGTTGAAGTAATGGCTGAAGGGTCTGGACATCCTCAAGCTCAGAATCCAACCATGAATCCCATTGCTGTTCGGCTAGGATGACGGGCATGCGATCATGAATATCGGCTGTCAGTTCGTTGGACTCGGTCGTGATGATGGTGCAGGATTCCAGCGGCTCATCGAGCTGCGCTTCCGTGCCACCATGCCATCGTTCCCACAAACCGGCCATGGCGAATGGTTGATCGTCTTGCATGCGGATGTAATGTGGTAGTTTTTCGCGACCCACTTTTCGCCATTCGTAGTAGCCATCGGCGACGATCAGGCAACGGCGTTTGCGAAACGCGCGGCGAAAAGCGGGTTTGTCGGCCACGGTTTCCGCCCGGGCGTTGATCATACGGCTGCCAATCTTCGGATCCTTGGCCCAAAACGGAATCAATCCCCAGTGCAACCGGGCAAATTCCCGTTCCCCGTCGATGGAAGGGCGAACGGCGGGCACCAGTTGCGTCGGTCCAATGTTGTAGCGCGGAATCAGCTCGGGCATTGTCGCCAAGCGAAAACGCGCAGCTAGAACGGGTGTCGGTGTTCGCAGCGTAAAACGGCCACACATTGGATTCCCGAGCCGAAGCAAAAGATCTCAGATTCTCGAGTATTCAATACTATTTGAGGTGTCAGCATTTTAACGACACAACTGACACGATTCCCCAACGTTTCCATTAAAGATAACGTATCCAGCCGAACGATGCGCGCCTGCGCCATGGTCCGTTTCCGCAGCAGCGGCTACAAATACGGCGTGTTGCCTGTCGCGCGCGGAAAGGAGAATGAGTTGCCCAAGAAAAACTGCTTTCGACATCAACGATATTCGGCTGCCGTGCCAGACGCGCCGTATGAAATCGTATGCCCAAGTGCGCCGCCGCCAGTTGATTCGCCGGAGTTTGCCGACGCGCTGCGGACGGCGGGCGAGCGATTTCGCCGTGCCGGCGTCGCGGCCATCTATTTGATTCACGGAACGTTCGCGGGAACGGGTGCATGGACCGGTCAACTGCAACGATTGTTGCCGGGACTCGGTCGCACGCTGCGACAACAAGAAAAGCGACTGGTCGATTCGTTCGTGGGCGAAATGGGTAACTATACGGGAGACTTTGCGCGCCGCTTCGAAGCCGCCATCAACGAACCGAGCCAAACGTCAAATGCAGTACAGACGTCGATTCCAGTACGTCGGTTTCTCTGGTCGAGCGAGAATAATCATATTGGCCGCGCCCACGCGGCAATTCGACTTATCGATGAACTTGACACGGCGGAGATTACGCCCGATCAGCGACTCCTGTTATGCGGCCACAGCCACGCCGGCAATGTACTTGCGTTAATGACCAATCTTCTCGCTGGCAATCAAGCAACCCGATCTCAATTCTTAGCAGCGGCGCGCGGTTGCCCAGTAAAAACGGATTTGGACGAAGACCTGCGGGAACTCTCGCGACGTATCGAGGATCGATTGATGCAAGATGAGAAGTCACCGCTCGCGGCGTCTCTAGACGTGGTGACCTTGGGCACACCAATCCGTTACGGCTGGGATACTAACGGCTGCGCGAATCTGCTTCATTTTATGAACCATCGGCCAGCATCCGGTTTACCAGACTACCAAGCTCGTGTGCCGCAAACATTGGAAGAGTTTCGCCGGGCCGCGCAAGGTGCTTTCGGTGACTACGTCCAGCAAACTTTTGTTGCGGGGACGAACCTTCCGCCAAATTTTCTCAATTGGCGCGCCAGGCGAGCGGATCGCCAACTGCATAAGCTGCTGGAGTCCGAGCATCAAAAACGTGATTTATGGGAACGGCTCAATGCAGGTCCGCGCGTGGCCGCGGATGGGACAACGTTACTTGTCGACTACGCTCACGGCGATCCCGAAGGGGCTCGGCAACTTGCCGGGCATGGAGTATATACTATGCTCCGCTGGCTGCCCTTCCACACGCAACAGATTGCCAAGCACTTTTATTCCCACACTCACCCGACCGCGAGTGAATAATGAATGACGTCATTCAAGTCGTAACTACCACGGACGCCAAAGACAAAGCCCAGGAACTCGCCCAACATCTGGTTAAGCTGCGATTGGCTGCCTGTGTCCAGATCGACGGCCCGCTGGAAAGCGTTTACCGATGGGAAGACCAAATTGAAACGAGCTCGGAGTGGCGTTTGACGATTAAGACTCGACGCGGTGTTTACAACGAAGTCGAAGATGCCATTCGTGGCTGCCACGATTATGAAGTACCGGAGATCCTGGCGATGCCAGTCGTTATCGGAAACGCAAAATATGTCGAGTGGCTCAACGAACAAGTCGCCGACAACCCCCTGCGTTAGCGTCTCATCCGTGAGGTGTGCACACCGCGCTCGCATTTTGCGCGGCGTGCTTAGTGGGCCACGCGAGCCACGCGTGACGATGCAGCGGCGAACAACCTTGGTACTCCTTTCCCAGTCACGCTCAGCTCGCGTGACCCACTTGGCCTGCGGCAAGAATTACAGATGACAGATGATCGTCAACCAGTGGCATATCGCGATTCACACTCAGCCGAATGACGCGAGGCCCGGTCCGCTTCGGCAGTACAATGAACGGCAGGTCGAAACAATTGAAGTTGCCGGTGTCAATCGAAGTGATCCACTACCTGTCACATTCGACGAAGCAATCTCGACCTTGGAAGCTTGGAACTGTCTGCTGATCGAGCCGGACGGTTCACTCGTGTGGGCAGATTCAACGAGTCGCCCCTGGCGCATCGACGGCCAACTGCAGGATGGCCGTGATGGACTACAGTACGTCGAAATCAAGACGAACGCACCCAGGTCGCCCTGCGAAAAGTTGCTGACTGTTTTCGGCTTCGCGGCCCGGCCTCTGATGGTGCAATTGGTGTTGGAGGGAGTCTTTTTGCCGGCGGCGACATGGCTGGATTTATTGGAGCCGTAGACGACATTAGCGTGCGTAATCGTGGGGGCCTTTGCCGAAAATGACTAATGTCTAAGGCCTAATGACTAAGGAAATCCGAATTCCCAATGACGAATGAACATCCTGATGTTTTTATCACTAAGGAAAACGCAAAACTTCCAGGGCTGATTTTTCCGTTCCTAAATACGCACTTCGACATTAGTCATTGGTCATTCATTAGTCATTAGACATTAGTCATTCCCAAAACGTGTCCCAGAATCGTGACCGGTCAATGGAAGGATGGCGTCCAGCCATGATCAGTCACCGTAAGCCGGCTATCGGCCGGCCAATCGAATGATACGTGAATCCTGCGTCCGCCACGGTTTGTGGATCGTAGAGATTGCGACCATCAAAAATCACCGGGCGCGCGAGCCGTTTACGAACCTCCGCGAAATCCGGTGTACGGAATTGGGTCCATTCAGTCATGATGGCCAAAGCGTCGGCACCGTCAAGCGCGTCCATTGCGTGCTGCGTCAACGTAATCTTGTCGCCCAGCTCCGCGCTAACATTTTCCATCGCTTCCGGATCATATGCCTGCACTTTTGCGCCTCTTGAAATCAAGTGTTCAATGAGCACAAGCGCCGGTGCTTCACGAATGTCATCCGTAAGCGGCTTGAATGCCAGGCCCCAGATGGCGATCTTTTTGCCGGCCAGATTGCCGTCGAAG
>CBDUAB010000083.1:0-8424 GCA_965365045.1 uncultured Planctomycetales bacterium | reverse complement strand
ATCTGTCCTTCCGATTTGGCCTGACTTGCCTAATGTTTCATTGCGTTGCCTGGGTTACTCAGGCGGCCGACCAGCGACCCAACGTCATCGTGCTCTTTGCAGACGATTTGGGATACGGCGAACTGGGCTGCCAAGGCAACACAGAGATACCGACACCGCACATTGATTCCATCGCAGCGAATGGCGTTCGTTTCGCTGACGGATATGTCACCGCGTCCTATTGCAGCGCCTCGCGCGCCGGCTTTCTGACGGGGCGATATCAAACTCGTTTTGGCTACGAGTTCAACCCGATTGGGGCTCAAAACGAGGATCCACTTGCGGGCTTGCCGGCTCAGGAATTGACACTCGCCCAACACTTGCACAACGCGGGTTATGCAACGTGTCTCGTCGGCAAATGGCATCTCGGTGGCACAGCCAAATACAATCCTCTGCGGCGCGGCTTCGACGAGTTTTTTGGCTTCTTGCATGAGGGGCATTACTTTACGCCGCCACCGTATCATGGCGTAACGACGTGGCTGCGAAGACGTGCTTTGCCCGACGGCGGTCAAGGGCGTTGGCTTCACCCGCACAGACAGCTAATCCTCTCGACGCACATGGGACATGATGAGCCGGCCTACGACGCTGACAATCCGATCTATCGCAATGGACAACCGGTCAGTGCACAAGCTTATCTGACGGACGCATTCACACGCGAAGCAGTCGACTTTATCGACCGCAATCAGGCAAACCCGTTCTTTCTGTATTTGGCATACAACGCCGTTCATAGTCCGCTGCAAGGTCCCGATGAATACATGAAGCGATTTGCCCACATTGGCGATATCCAACGTCGGATCTTCGCCGCGATGCTCAGCAATCTAGACGATAGCGTGGGCACCGTGTTGGCAAAGCTACGAGAGATTGGTCTCGAAGAACGCACGCTGATCGTGTTCATGAGCGATAATGGTGGACCGACACGTGAACTGACTTCGAGCAATCATCCGTTGCGCGGTGGTAAAGGCGACGTTTATGAAGGCGGTATTCGCGTGCCGTTCATGTGCCAATGGAAAGACACGTTGCCGGCCGGCCAAGTGTATCGGCAACCGGTCGTTTCTCTTGATGTCTTCGCCACCGCGGCTGAAGTGGCCGAGGCGCCGCTGCCCGACGGTCGGTCGATTGACGGCGTCAGTCTCTTGCCTTATCTGAAAGGACAAACACAAGGCAGACCACACGAAGCCCTTTTCTGGCGTATGAACCAGCGCACGGCGGTCCGCGTGGGCGATTGGAAGCTGCTGCGAAATCCAGGGCGTGGCCAGCACAGTCGTTGGCAATTGTATGATCTCGCTACGGACATCAGTGAACAGAACGATTTCGCTAACTCACGAGAGGAAAAGCGTCAGGAGTTAGAACAGGTGTGGAAAGGTCTGAACGCCGAGATGATTGATCCGATTTGGAGCCCGCGTCGCCGGTAGGGAAAACGCGAAGCGATTGACTCAATACAACGGTTTGCTTGTCTTTCCACCCTGCGTGTCCCTTGATTGCTCCACTCGACGGACGTTGGACACGACTGGTCGATTCGGTCAGATTTCGTAAACTCAGATGCTGTGCCCGCGGATCAATAACCATCTTGCCACCAATGTTCGAGCTTCAACAACTCCAGGGAATGCCATCACCGGGTATTGCCCTGCAAACACGAACCGGTCGAGATATTGGGAATGTTCTCGGGCTGGAACTCAATGAGACTCACCTGCAACGCGATGAACTTTTTCTAAAGACCTATGGAGGTCGGTGGAAATCACGCAGACCTCCCTCGGGAGGGTATAATTGTGCCGGACACGTTTGGGCTAGCCGCAGGACATGCATTTATGAAGAATCTGACTGGAAGGATATTCTTATTGACGACGGGTATCGTAGGACAACGACGCCAGTTCCCGATGACGTCGTTCTCTATGTGGACCCGGATGAGGGAATACTTCACATTGCACGAGTCCTCAGTTTTGAATACATAACCAAAGATAGCCGACCAATTCCCTGGGTGGTTAGCAAGTGGGGTGATGCAGGTCGAGAAACTTGCCACCTTGTCGACGATCATCCGTTCAACGCAAGTGAATTTGGCTTTGAAGTGACGACGCAATATTGGACAGACCGACCAAAAAAACGAAGCTAATCATACAATGGATCATCCCAAACTTAATGTCGTAACGAGCGACGAATTCGCGGTGAAATTGGCTTTTCTATCGAACGCCAGGGCGCTCCATCGTAGGCTTCAAAGAAGTAAGGAAGTCGAAGACATTCGAAAGGCTCTTTCAAGCGGTGAGTTGACTGACGATTCGATTCGTCGCTTTGTCGCGACACTGCTCCGGACGCTGCAGCCCGGGCAACTGTTTTCCCATGATTTGGCTTTGGCGGTTATTGCCGTCGTTTTGGAGACAAGGGCGACAGCATTCGCTGAGGAGTTTCTCCTCGAATTAGCTGGACTTGAAATGGCAGAGCTACCAATGGCAATTCGCGTAGCGCGTGCATCCGCACAGAATCAATCGAGAATTGCGGGAAACAAGTCGAAGACAGTTGATATGGTCGCTGATCACGAACAGCTGGAAGATTGGCTACTGAGGCCAACGCCGCACAAGGTACACGTCGGTGATGCAGGTCACGTGTTCCATTTAGAGGCTTCGTGATGCCCAATCTTGAATACTTTCTGGTTTGCGAGTCAATTTCGACGGACCAGGAAACAAACCGCGTGAGTTTGTTCAACGTGCTCGAAGATCTCCAGGTTTTGGCCCAAGGTCATGCTGGAATATTGCTCTCGCAACTTATCGCTGTATCGTGCTGGAATCACGAACCGGATGACGAAGGAAAGGACTTTCAACAAATAGTGCGAATACACTCTCCGGGTTCTACAGAGCCAAAAGACTTTCCAGTGAATTTCCAAATGGAACGACCGCGACAGCGCATTTCAGTTCGATTTCAAGGTATGCCGAAACTGCAGCCAGGTCCGCTCAAGTTTGAGCTGCTACTTAATGGTGAACACGTGGCATGGCATACAGTAAACGTCACCGAACCAGTCACACCCACTGCAGATTCTCAAGTTTCGAACAGTCAGCAAGTCACCTAATCAATACGATTTAGCCGATCAAACCACAACTCCAGCATCGGCATCTCTTACTCGGACGAAGTCCCGATACAGTAGAGGTTCTCTTCACCGCGAACAAAAATCTGTCCGTTACTAATCGCTGGCGAGGCAATGCAATACTCGCCCAAAGGATTCTCGGCAACAACGTCCAGCTTTTTGCCCGGACGCACAATCTTGGTAACGCCATCGTCGGCGATGAAGTAGACCAAACCATCCGCGTGGACCAACGACGCGCTGTAGTGCTTGCCCAATCGTTCCTTCCACAAGTGCTCGCCGCCCGAGGCTGCAAAACAATGCGCTGTCCCGCGATCATCGGCGATCAACAGGCAACCATTCAACACAACCGGTGAAGGCACATAGCAGCGGGCCGACGTCTGGTGCCAAACCACATGCGAGTCGGTCACATCGCCACGACCATCGGGGCGGATTGCCATGACGTGATAGTCGGGAAAACCGGCGGTCATAAAAAACAGCTTGCCGTCGTAAACCAGCGAGGCGACAAATTGTTCCGTCGGACCTTCAATCTCCCAATGCCGTGAACCGTCGTGGGGGTCAAGGCTGACAATGCACTTGCTGCCAGACATCACCATCTGAGTACGACCGTCAATCTCGCGAATAAGCGGAGTGACATAGCTGCGAGTTTTGTGCTGGCGGGCGACGCGCCAACGTTCCGCGCCGGTTTGCTTGTCAAGCGCGACGATGTAGGAATCTCCATCGTGGTCACCGTTGACGATAACCATGTCTTCGAACAGCACAGGGCAACTGCAGAAACCATGCGCACTGACAAATCCACCTGGTTTAACGAGCCACCGCTCATTCCCGTCGAAATCATATGCCGCGACGACCATTTGGCCAGGTCTTATCAAACGCTGCGTTCCTACGTTCGGCGCCGACACCTGTTTGTCGCCGACTTCTAGAAAGGCTACATACACCTGCGTTCCGTCGGTGGCCGGCGTACCAGACGCAAAACTGTTCAAGCTGTGCTTTGATTCGAGTGGCGCACTAAAGATCGCGCGCTGCCACAATAGCCTGCCGTTATCTCGATCCAAACAGATCAATACCCGCTCTTGCCTGTCAACGAGACAGGATGCCAGAAAGATGCGGTCTTCCCACACGATGGGCGAAGCGTGCCCTGCGCCAGGAATGCGAACCTTCCAGAAAACGTTCTCACCCGTCTCGCCGTTCCAATGAAGTGGCAGATTCGATTCCTCGCTCGAACCATCGCCGCGCGGTCCGCGCCAACCTGTCCAATTCTCGCCATGCGATTGTGAAACGGCCAACGACGAAAACGCAAAACATAACAGGCAGACAACGACGCAACGCATGACTTCCTCGCTCCCATGAACCACGATTCTTAGGCGTGGCTGCTTTCTTGATGGACGACGTGCGTCGCCCGGTTGGCAGATACGACAAGTATGCCAACTCGGATGGAGGAGTCAACGCTACCGGTGATCGAGAACAATCAACAAAAGGCGAAGGCTTCGTACTCAATGTTTCAATCAAGCCCTTCCTTACGCATCGTTGCCGTGGCCGACATTCGATATTCAGTTCCAAACCACCGCATGCCATAACGGGTCATCGGCGTCTGGTCCGAAGTCACGGTTACGGTCACTAGCTGACCTGGATCCGCCGTGCTTGGATCAGGAGTCGTTATAGCGGTTGCGTTGCCGTTGGAAAGAGATGCCGCGACGTATCCCGCGACGACCTGATCCACTGAACTCACCGTCGCCGTCGGCAGAATCGCTTGGCGAGCGCCTTCTCTGGCTGCGTTGGTAAGCGTCTGCTGGATCGACAAGGATCGCCCCAATTCAAACATGGCGATCACAACCATGAATATGATGGGCGCAACAACCGCAAACTCGACGGCGGCAGCACCGGTTCGCCGCCGTCGCTTCTTTGCTGATTTGTCATGTTGCTTGTCACGTATCATTAGCTGATGCCTCCTCGGATCGAACGTCAACGCGTAAGAGTAACCGTGGAATAAACAAACTCGCTCGTTTGTGGAGTGTCATCCGAAGGTATGACTCCGGGTGTTATTAAAGGCCCGGGCTGGATTATGACGCGCTTGTTGGACCCGGAACCGGTCAGGTCGACATCCAGAATGCGAATGCCGACCCAACCCACAATTGTGAAAATCGCGTTGTCCCCCGGGCCATTCACTTCGGAAAATATCGGAATAATGCGCGGCTCGCCTTTGATGCTGAGCAGTTCATCTTTGATACCGGCGCTTATACCCGTGTCACCATTCAAGTCGAGTTTCCCATATTCATCGAGAACTAATTCGCCACCGTGATACGCCAAATCCATTGGCGTGACGCCGTCGGTAACCTGACGAGCGATGACGCTGGTGCTGTTGTTTTCGGACCCGATGTCGATGGTTCCACGGTTGCCAGGAGCGCCCGTTCCCTGGGGATACATATTCATTTCCACTATGCCGTCCCCACCGGCTTCGATCGTTCCGTCATCATGGAAAGTCCAGTTGTCTGGACCCACTCCAAGCATCACTTGATTCCATGTCTCCTCATCGACAGCAATCGGCACAATATCCAGATTGGTCCCGTTAGTAGGTACCCTAAATCCTCTTATGTTGCGAACGACGTATGCGGTGCTGATTGCACCCGCGTCAATACCAGACATGCCAAACACACGGGCGAAAAAAAACGGTACTCTACCATTGAGCAGTCGGTCACGTCGAACTCGGACGGTCACGGCATTCGCGAGATCAGGATCCGAGGGAACAGGAGTACCCGACTTGTAAGGATCGGCCACGTAGCCAAATACGACGTCTTCCGCAAGCACCGCTGAAGATGATCGACAAACCTTGTTCGCACCGGCAACCGCCATCGCCATCGCTTTGGCTCCAGCCATCGCCTCCTCAGGTTCTTCTCGGACGGCCAAGCCACTCACGAAATCCCAACACGACGCCAGTGCCACAGCGTCCGCGGACCGCTGCAATTCGGTCCTGGCATTGGCCAGATATCCAATGTCAACGACGAGCGCCAAGACACCTACGAATACAACCATCAGCAAGACCGTAAAGACGAGGACGGCACCGCGTCGTCGCCGTCGTGGATAACGTTTAGAAATCGTCATAGTTGTCTCCTCGCATCGATGTCAATCGTTGGTTACAAGGCCCATACTTCTCTCGATCGATCACGATCGGATCTTCCTTTCTGCAATCAAGGCACGAAAGTGACCTCGCTAGTGAGGGAATCAGAATGATCACGTGTTCAGCTACCTGACGTGAACACGAAGGACTCGACTGAGCCGTGCGAAATTGTGAAGATGTTCGGCCGCGGCGAGGGTGCCGCTGACGACCGATATATCTGCGTCCGCGGAATGACTTATGAACACGTGTCTCGGCAACTTGTC
Source organism: uncultured Planctomycetales bacterium (assembly GCA_965365045.1). Classification (GTDB taxonomy): domain Bacteria; phylum Planctomycetota; class Planctomycetia; order Pirellulales; family Pirellulaceae; genus CBDUAB01. The sequence goes on along the minus strand of CBDUAB010000083.1, from coordinate 1,943 downwards.
AATGCAACCGATGATCACGGTGCTGAATTCTAATACTAAAAGCTTACTATATGAGTTGCCTTGAGAATGAATTCGATTGTGGAGAATTGCTGAACTCGCCGCCCAATAAGGATGCCGACGGTGGAACCAGCAGATCCGCTACGTGTAACACAACTACCCTTCACCAATACAGTACAAGAATCGATCGCTGCGTAAGATCAGCTTGCCGTGTGTAACAATCGGACTGGCATTGAACGTGCTATCGTCATCCAAAGTGTTGTGCGCGAGTTGTTCAAACTCGGGCTTGGCCGCCAGCACGAATGTCCCGTCATAGCGAGTTACGACGTAGAGCTTGCCGTCGACAAGAAGCATCGACGCGTAAGGTTGGCCGGCAAATCGTTTTGAGTAGACGACTTCCCCATCTTCCAGATTCACACAGTAGGCAGTCTTGTTGCGATCGCTTACCCAGTAGAGATAGCCCTCATGGATGACAGGTGACGAAACGTTCGAGCCTGCCTCGGCGACCCACAGTCGATGCGACTCCGTCACATCACCACGCCCACCAGCGCGCACGGCAATAGCACGCGATCGACGTCCGCCGAGGGCGTACACGATCCCACCTTGCGAAATGATGCTTGGACATACGTAGTCCTGAATACCGTCGCATGTCCAAAGTTCCTCACCGGTTGCCGGATCGAATCCCAGTATCTTGTCCCTCACACTGACCACCAATTCATGGCTGCCATCGGGAAGTTGGACGAGATGCGGCGTATTCCACGATTTCTCCATGCCTGGCATGCGCCAAACCTCTTTACCGGTCGCTTTGTTGACGGCCACCAAATTGCCGCTTTCCACGCTGGCATTGACGATCACCAAATCGTCGAACAACACAGGCGAAGTCCCGCAACCCCACTCGTGGGTCTTGGAACCCACATCCGCGCGCCACTTTTGATTGCCGTCCAAATCAAACGCAAACAATCCGCTCTTACCAAAGAAAATGTATAGCGACTCTCCTTCGATCACGGGCGTCGCCGCCGCATAGCCGTGATCCTTTACGCGCTCGGACTCAGGAGATTTGGGCTTGATCACTTTGTCCCATACGATTTCGCCCGATTTCCGATCTACACGGATGACATGCAATCGCAGGTCATCCATGTTGGCTGGCTCGTCACGTCGCAAGCCGTAACCGCTATAACAAGTTACGTAGATGTAATTTCCGAGCGCGATCGGACTTGATGCACCAGAACCTGGTAACTCGGCACGCCAAGCAATGTTCTTGGCATCATCCCAAGTCACCGGCAAACCAGTTTCACTGGACGCGCCTTGGCCACCAGGACCACGAAACTGCAGCCACTCCTCGGCATAGGCCGTGGACATTGCAAGAAGTACAACTAAAGTGATGCCAACGAATTCACGCATGTTGTTTCTCTCTAATCGGAACTTTTCATTTGGAGAGGCACGAACTCGCCGATGCCGGCCTCGAAGCATTTCATATCACGTGGCAATGACAGTGGCAAGGCCTAACCACACGCACGCCGAATGCGAAACACTGGTGCGGGTCACCCCCACGAATCCACGGTTGGGCAGAGCCCAAGCTGCCGCAGCGGAAAATCAAGAAGATGAGCGTAACGGAGTTCGTCCCCGCTTCCTATCTGCGCCGGTGCTTCGGAACGGCCGAGTAGATGAGAACACCACTCCCAATGCTCACACCAACTCGCGAATTGGCTGGACGCCCGAATCGATGAGATACTGTGGTCGACCGTGAAGGTCGTCAACGGTGACGGTCTGCGTATCAAGACCAACATTATGGTACAATGTTGCAAACACTTCTTGGAAAGTAACGGGACGATCTTGAGCATGTTCGCCCAACCTGTTCGTCGAGCCGATAACCTGGCCGGTACGCATGCCGCCACCGGCCATGAGAGCAAACGACACGGTCGGCCAATGGTCCCGGCTGTTGTTCT